>NZ_JACADT010001110.1:0-1760 GCF_013421635.1 Streptomyces sp. UH6
AGCCACTGCCGAGCCCAGTCGGGCGGCTCCTGGCCGGCGGGTACGGCCGCCGGGTCCGCGGCCCACAGGAGCAGCAGCCCCAGCGCGTGCTTGCAGGGAAACTTACGGCTCGGACAACTGCACTTGTAGGCGGGAGCCGACGACTCCCCCATGTCCACGATCGTCTGGTACGGCTTGCTGCCGCTTCCCTTGCACAGGCCCCACACCGTCCCCTCGTCGTCGCAGCCCGTGCCGGACCACGGCCCGGCCGCGGCGAGTTTGCTTCCGGCTTTGCGAGACGCCGCGTCAGGCGCCAGCGCCAGCACTTGTTCCGCGCTCCAGCGCACCCCCTGCTGAGTCATGGAACCGACGGTAGGACCTGCCGCTGACAACGCTGCCCCGGACGGCCCAGCGGCCGGTGTCCTCCCTGGTCGTGACCGATTGTCAGTGGTGTGGTGCAAGGTGGTCAGCAGATCCGAACCGGCCGAGCTGGAGGGGGCCTCAGCCATGTCTGTGTCCATCGAACCGACGTCCGTCACCGCGGTGTCCGACGACCCCGCGCCCGCGAAGGGCGCAAAGAACGAGCAGGCGCTGCGGCCGCACGCGGAGGACGCCTTCGCCCAGGAGCTCCAGGCGCTGGCGGCCGCCGACGACCGGCCCCGCCCGGCCCGCTGGAAGATGTCCCCGTGGGCGGTCGCGACCTACCTGCTCGGCGGCACGCTCGACGACGGCACCGTGATCTCGCCGAAGTACGTCGGCCCGCGCCGCATCGTCGAGGTGGCCGTCACCACGCTCGCCACCGACCGCGCCCTGCTGCTGCTCGGCGTGCCCGGCACCGCCAAGACCTGGGTCTCCGAACACCTGGCGGCCGCCGTCAGCGGCGACTCCACACTGCTCGTCCAGGGCACCGCCGGCACCCCGGAGGAGGCCATCCGCTACGGCTGGAACTACGCCCAGCTGCTGGCCCACGGCCCCAGCCGCGACGCGCTGGTGCCCAGCCCGGTGATGCGGGCCATGGGCGAGGGAATGATCGCCCGCGTCGAGGAGCTCACCCGCATCCCGGCGGACGTCCAGGACACCCTGATCACCATCCTCTCCGAGAAGACACTGCCGATACCGGAGCTCGGCGAGGAGGTCCAGGCGGTCCGCGGATTCAACCTGATCGCCACCGCGAACGACCGCGACCGGGGGGTCAACGACCTGTCCAGCGCGCTGCGGCGCCGCTTCAACACCGTGGTGCTGCCGCTGCCGGAGAGCCCGGAGGCGGAGGTGGAGATCGTCTCCCGCCGCGTCGACCAGCTCGGCCGCTCCCTGGAGCTGCCGCAGGCACCGGACGGCATCGACGAGATCCGCCGGGTCGTCACGGTCTTCCGCGAGCTTCGCGACGGCCTGACCACCGACGGGCGCACCAAGCTGAAGACGCCCAGCGGCACGCTCTCCACCGCCGAGGCGATCTCGGTGGTCACCAACGGCCTCGCGCTGGCGGCCCACTTCGGCGACGGCGTGCTCCGGCCGGCGGACGTGGCGGCGGGCATCCTCGGCGCGGTGGTCCGCGACCCGGCAGCCGACCGGGTGATCTGGCAGGAGTACCTGGAGACCGTGGTCCGTGAGCGGGACGGCTGGAAGGACTTCTACCGCGCCTGCCGGGAGGTGTCGGCGTGAGCGGTTCCCACGCGCTGCCGCTGCTGCTGGGGGTGCGGCACCACGGGCCGGGCTCGGCCCGCGCGGTACGGGCCGCCCTGGACGCGGTCCGTCCCCGGGCGGTGCTGATCGAGGGGCCG
>NZ_JACADT010001111.1:0-1758 GCF_013421635.1 Streptomyces sp. UH6
CGCGTCCCGCCGCCGGGCTGTTCACCCCGCGAGGGGGAGCAGCCCGGCGCGTTCGTTGCGGGGGAGGGAGAGGATCCGGGCGGTGTCCTCGCGGCCGCCGTGCGGCAGCAACAGGACCCGCAGCATGTCGATCATGCGGTCGATGAGACCGCGCGCCGCGGCCATGCCCTCGTGGTCCTCGTCCGGGGCGAACTGGTCGTGCACGAAGGCGGGGAAGCCGCTGCCCGCGAGGATCATCCGGTTGAGCAGGACGTTGTCGACGAGCTGCCCGTACACGCGGTCGTGGCTGTAGCGGCGGCCGGTGACGACCACGCCGGCCACCTTGTTGGCGAGCGGGCGCTCGAAGCGCAGGTGCCCGACCCCGGCCCGCTCGACGAAGTTCTGCATCGTGCCCGCCAGGCCGAAGCCGTGGACCGGCGCCGCGTAGAGCACGCCGTCGGCGCGCACCAGCCGGTCGACCAGGGCGGGGACGTCGTCGTCCACGGCGCAGGGCAGGGGCCGGACGTTGCAGTCGCCGCACCGCCCGCACGGCGTCACGTCGTACTCCGCGAGCGGGATCACGTCCATGTGGACGCCGTGCTCGGCGGCGGCCGCGGCCAGCACGCGCAGTACCCGCGCGGTGAGTCCGTCGGGCCGTTCGGAACCGTTGAGGGCGGCTATCGTCGCCCAGGGGCCGTCGGAAGCCATGGCTGAATCCCTTCGAGGAAGTTGTCGACGAACGCGTGTCCGTTGCTGGTGGTGACGCTCTCCGGGTGGAACTGCAGGCCCTCCACGGGCAGGTCGCGGTGGCGCAGCCCCATCACGCAGCCGTCCTCCCGGGCCCGGGCGCTCACCACCAGCTCGGCCGGCGGCGGGTCCGCCACGGCCAGCGAGTGGTAGCGGGTGACCTCGGTGCCGTCCGGGAGTCCGGCGAAGAGCCCGGCGCCGTCGTGGGCGAGACGGCTGGTCTTGCCGTGCACGGTGCGGGCCGCCCGCTCGATCCGCCCGCCGTAGGCGAGGCCGATCGCCTGGTGCCCGAGGCAGATGCCGAGCAGCGGGACCCGGCCGGCGAAGTGCCGCACCAGCTCCACGTGGCCGGAGTCGGCCGGGTGCCCGGGGCCGGGGCCGAGGACCACCGCGTCCGGACGGCGGGCGGCCAGCTCGACGGGGGTGTGCGCGTGGGCGGTGACGACCTCGGTGAGGGCGCCGCGCTCCCGCAGGTAGTGGTCGATGATGTGCACGAAGCTGTCGCGGGCGTCGACGAGCAGGACCCTCATGCCGCCAGCTCCTCACCGGTCACGGCGGCGTAGACGGCCCCCATCTTGGCCATCGTCTCGCGCCACTCGCCGTCCGCGGAGGAGTCCGCGACGACACCGGCCGACGCCTGGAGGGCGTACGTCCCGGTGCGCGGGTCGTGCACGGCGGTACGGATGCACAGGGCGAGCGTCGCGGCCCGCCCGCGGACGTCGATCAGGCCGACCGCGCCCGCGTAGGCGCCGCGCGGGCTGCCCTCGATCTCGGCGATCAGTTCCATGGCGCGCACCTTGGGCGCTCCGGTCATGGTGCCGGCGGGGAAGGTGGCACGCAGCACGGACCACACGTCGGCGTCGCCGGCCAGCTCGCCGCGGACCGTGGAGACCAGGTGGTGGACCTTGGAGAAGCCCTCGACGGCCATCATCCGCTCCACCGCGAGCGTGCCGGGCTCGGACACCCGGGCCACGTCGTTGCGGCACAGGTCGACCAGCATGATGTGCTCGGCGCGTTCCTTGGCGTCGGCGC
>NZ_JACADT010001112.1:0-1756 GCF_013421635.1 Streptomyces sp. UH6
TCGCGACCGGCAGGGACCGGCAGCGGTCCGGGCCAGATACCCTGGACACCACATTCATCCGCCCCCGACACCGAGGACCGACGAGCGCCGTGTTCGATACCCTCTCCGACCGCCTCAGCGCGACTTTCAAAAACCTCCGCGGGAAAGGCCGGCTCACCGAGGCGGACATCGACGCCACGGCCCGCGAGATCCGTATCGCGCTCCTCGAGGCGGACGTCGCCCTGCCGGTCGTGCGCTCCTTCATCAAGAGCGTCAAGGAGCGGGCCCTCGGCGCCGAGGTCTCGAAGGCCCTGAACCCCGCCCAGCAGGTCATCAAGATCGTCAACGACGAGCTGGTGACCATCCTCGGTGGTGAGACCCGCCGCCTGCGGTTCGCCAAGAACCCGCCGACCGTGATCATGCTCGCCGGCCTCCAGGGCGCCGGTAAGACCACCCTCGCGGGCAAGCTCGGCAAGTGGCTGAAGGACCAGGGACACTCCCCGCTCCTCGTCGCCGCCGACCTCCAGCGCCCCAACGCCGTGAACCAGCTCAGCGTGGTCGCCGAGCGCGCCGGTGTCGCCGTCTACGCGCCCGAGCCGGGCAACGGCGTCGGCGACCCGGTGAAGGTGGCCAAGGACTCCATCGAGTTCGCGCGGGTCAAGGTCCACGACATCGTGGTCGTGGACACCGCCGGCCGCCTCGGCATCGACGCCGAGATGATGCAGCAGGCCGCCGACATCCGGGACGCGGTCTCGCCCGACGAGATCCTCTTCGTCGTCGACGCGATGATCGGCCAGGACGCGGTGAACACCGCCGAGGCCTTCCGCGACGGCGTCGGTTTCGACGGCGTGGTGCTCTCCAAGCTCGACGGTGACGCCCGAGGCGGTGCCGCGCTGTCGATCGCCTCGATCACCGGCAAGCCGATCATGTTCGCGTCGAACGGTGAGAAGCTCGAGGACTTCGACGCCTTCCACCCCGACCGGATGGCCTCCCGCATTCTCGACATGGGTGACCTGCTCACCCTGATCGAGCAGGCGGAGAAGACGTTCGACCAGGCCGAGGCCGAGAAGATGGCCTCCAAGCTGGCCTCCAAGAAGGGCCAGGAGTTCACCCTCGACGACTTCCTGTCCCAGATGGAGCAGGTCAGGAAGATGGGGTCGATCTCCAAGCTTCTCGGCATGCTCCCGGGCATGGGTCAGATCAAGGACCAGATCAACAACCTCGACGAGCGCGAGGTCGACCGCACCGCCGCGATCATCAAGTCGATGACCCCTGCCGAGCGCACCGACCCGCTGATCATCAACGGCTCCCGCCGGGCCCGCATCGCCCGGGGTTCGGGCGTCGAGGTCAGCGCGGTGAAGAACCTGATCGAGCGGTTCCTCGAGGCGCGCAAGATGATGTCGCGGATGGCCCAGGGCGGCGGCATGCCGGGCATGCCGGGCGTGCCCGGCATGGGCGGCGGTCCGGGCCGACAGAAGAAGCAGCAGAAGAAGGCCAAGGGCAAGCAGCGCTCCGGCAACCCGATGAAGCGCCGGCAGCAGGAGCTGGAGGAGGCCCAGCGGCGCGAGGCCGCGGCGCAGGGCGGCAACGCCTTCGGCCTGCCGCAGCAGGGCTCCAAGGACTTCGAGCTCCCCGACGAGTTCAAGAAGTTCATGGGCTGACGACGCCTCCGACCGACGCCGAGCCGGGTGCGCCCCCACTGCGGGGGCCGCCCGGCTCTCGCGTCACGCGGGGCCGCCCCGGCCACCGCGTCGCGCGGGGCGCGGCGCTACCGGGT
>NZ_JACADT010001113.1:0-1756 GCF_013421635.1 Streptomyces sp. UH6
GCCCGCACTCCGCGACCGGCACCTCTCAACGGGAGCCGCCCGCGGGTGAGTGCAACGTTCCACCGCGGTCACCGCGCCGCGCCGGGGGCCGAAACGCGGGATGCCTAGCGTCGGTGGCGTCAGTCGGTGAACCACCGTGGAGGCGTCATGCGCACAGCCCCCGTCGCGAGCACGGGCAAGAGGTCCGGTCGCTGGATCGAGCACTGGGACCCGGAGGACGAGACGTTCTGGAAGGAGACGGGCGAGAAGGTCGCCCGGCGGAACCTGTTCTTCTCCGTGCTCTCCGAGCACATCGGGTTCTCCGTCTGGACGCTCTGGTCCGTGCTGGTCCTCTTCATGGGCCCGGAGTACGGCCTGACCCCCGCGGACAAGTTCCTGCTGACCTCGATGGTCACCCTGGTCGGCGCCGTGGTGCGGGTGCCGTACACCTTCGCGGTGGCGGTCTTCGGCGGGCGGAACTGGACGGTGATCTCCGCGAGCCTGCTGCTGGTGCCCACCGTCGCCGCCTTCCTGGTGATGGAGCCGGGAACGTCCTTCTCGACGTTCCTGCTGGTCGGCCTGCTGGCCGGCGTCGGCGGCGGCAACTTCGCGTCCAGCATGACCAACATCAACGCCTTCTTCCCGCTCCGCAAGAAGGGCTGGGCGCTCGGTCTCAACGCCGGCGGCGGCAACATCGGCGTGCCGGTGATCCAGCTGGCCGCGCTCGCGGTGATCGGCGCGGGCGGCGGCCCCCGGCTGCTGCTGGGCGTGTACATCCCGCTGATCCTGCTCGCCGTCGTCCTCTCCTGGGCCCGCATGGACAACATCGCCTCGGTGCGCAACGACACCGGAGCGGCGCTCGACGCCGCCAGGGAACGCCACACCTGGATCATGGCGGTCCTCTACATCGGCACCTTCGGCTCGTTCATCGGCTACAGCTTCGCCTTCGGCATGGTGCTGCAGACGCAGTTCGGCCGGACCCCGCTGGAGGCGGCCGGCGTCACCTTCATCGGCCCGCTGCTCGGCTCGCTGATCCGCCCCGTCGGCGGCCGCCTCGCCGACCGGTTCGGCGGGGCGCGGATCACCCTGTGGAACTTCGTCGCCATGGCGGCCGCCACCGTGGTGCTGATCCTGGCCGGCACCGCGGGCGAGCTCGCCCCGTTCACCTGCGCCTTCGTCGTGCTGTTCGTGCTGACGGGGCTGGGCAACGGGTCGACGTTCAAGATGATCCCGGGCATCTTCCACCGCAAGGCGCTGGCCCGCGGGCTGCGCGGCGAGGAGGCGGACGCCTACGGGCGGCGGCTCTCCGGCGCCTCCATGGGGCTGATCGGCGCGGTCGGCGCACTCGGCGGGGTGGGCATCAACCTGGCGTTCCGCCAGTCGTTCATGACCACCGGCTCCGGCACCGGCGCCTTCCTCGCCTTCCTCGCCGTCTACGCGGTGTGCATCCTCGTCACCTGGGCGGTATACCTTCGCCGTCCGGCCCCGCCGTCCGCCCCGGCGGCCGGAACGGGAACCGGCGGCGAGGCGAAGCCCCAGCTCAGCTACGCCGAGGTGTGACGTAACGGCGCGGAAATCAGGAAGATCCGCACCTGTCACGCACCGTTGACAGGCTCGGTTGGCACGCGGGGGTGCCCGCACCCCCGCGGCAGCCGGGAACGGTACGAGCGGGACGAGCGGAACAGGAGCGGGACGAGAGCAGATGGAAGACGCAGAGCAGCAGCTGGAAGGCGAAGAGCAGCAGCGGCCGGCGGCCGGCCACGGCCCGCTGGCCGGC
>NZ_JACADT010001114.1:0-1753 GCF_013421635.1 Streptomyces sp. UH6
ACGGCGCGCTCGACACCGAGGAGGCCGCCCGGCGCATGGGCCTGGTCCTGTCGCCGGGCACCGAGCCGGCCGACGCGGCGTCCTGGATCGAGGGCTTCGTCGGCGGTGGCTCCGGCGGACTGCTGCTGGTCCACGACGAGCGGCTGCTCGGGCTGGTCGACACCTGGCTGACCGGCGTGCCGGCGGAGTCCTTCACCGACGTGCTGCCGCTGCTGCGCCGCACCTTCTCGGCCTACGAGCCCGGGGTGCGCCGCAGCCTGGGGGAACTGGTCCGCCGCGGACCGGCCGCCGGCGGAGGAACGGCGACCGTCCCCACGCCGGGCTTCGGCGAGGACCTGGACATGGCCCGCGCCGACGCCGTGCTGCCCGTGGTCCGGCTGCTGCTGGGCCTGGACCCGGACCTCGATCAGGATCAACGGCCCGACGGCCTGCCCGACGACTCAGTGGAGGCAGCGGCATGACCACATCCCCGACCTCATCCGTCACCACCTGGCCCGTCACCACCTCGCCCATCACCAGCTCGCCCGTCACCACCTCGTCCGTGGGTCCGTCCCCCGCCGTGAGGGGAGGGGAGGCGGACGCGGCGGCCGAGCGGCTGCGGCGCTGGCGGCTGGTGCTCGGCGGCGACCAGGCCGACGGGACCGGCCACGCGCTCAGCGGCCGGGACGCCGCGATGGACGCCGCCCTCGCCGCGCTCTACGGCAACGGCGGGAACGGATCCCGGAACTCCGGCCGCCCGCGGGGCGGCGACCGTTCGGCGGGCCTCGGCGGGTCGGCGCCCTCGGTGGCCCGGTGGCTGGGCGACATCCGCACGTACTTCCCGTCCTCCGTCGTCCAGGTGATGCAGAAGGACGCCATCGACCGGCTCGGCCTGGCCTCGCTGCTGCTGGAGCCGGAGATGCTGGAGGCGGTGCAGCCGGACGTCCACCTGGTGGGCACCCTGCTCTCGCTCAACCGGGCGATGCCGGAGACCACGAAGGAGACGGCCCGCGCGGTGGTGCGCAAGGTCGTCGAGGACCTGGAGAAGCGCCTCGCCACCCGCACCCGGGCCACTCTCACCGGCGCGCTGGACCGCAGCGCCAAGGTGAACCGGCCGCGCCACCACGACATCGACTGGAACCGCACCATCGCGGCCAACCTGAAGAACTACCTGCCCGAGTACAACACCGTCGTGCCGGAGCGGCTGATCGGCTACGGACGGGCCTCGCAGGCGGTGAAGAAGGAGGTCGTGCTCTGCATCGACCAGTCCGGGTCGATGGCCGCCTCGGTGGTCTACGCCTCCGTCTTCGGCGCGGTGCTGGCCTCCATGCGGTCCATCGCCACGCGGCTGGTGGTCTTCGACACCGCGGTCGTCGACCTGACCGACCAGCTCGACGACCCGGTGGACGTCCTCTTCGGCACGCAACTGGGCGGCGGTACGGACATCAACCGCGCGCTCGCCTACTGCCAGTCGCAGATCACCCGGCCGGCCGAGACGGTGGTCGTGCTGATCAGCGACCTCTACGAGGGCGGCATACGGGACGAGATGCTGAAGAGGGTGGCGGCGATGAAGGCGGCGGGCGTGCAGTTCGTGACGCTGCTGGCCCTGTCCGACGAGGGCGCGCCGGCCTACGACCGTGACCACGCGGCGGCGCTGGCCGCGTTGGGCGCGCCGGCGTTCGCGTGCACGCCGGACCTGTTCCCCGAGGTCATGGCGGCGGCGCTGGAGAAGCGACCGCTGCCGATACCGGACGCGGCGTGAGCCGGCGGGGCG
>NZ_JACADT010001115.1:0-1749 GCF_013421635.1 Streptomyces sp. UH6
GGTCACACGGCCGCCTCCGCCACCGGTTCCGCGTCCCCGCGCGCCCGGTGGAGTTCGGCGTAGCGGCCGCCGCGGGCGAGCAGTTCCTCGTGGGTGCCGCGTTCGACGATCCGGCCGGCCTCCACCACCAGGATCAGGTCGGCGGTGCGGACGGTGGAGAGCCGGTGGGCGATCACCAGGGCCGTCCGTCCTTCCAGGGCCTCGGCGAGGGCTTCCTGGACGGCCGCCTCGGAGGTGTTGTCGAGGTGTGCGGTGGCCTCGTCCAGCAGGACCACGCGCTGGCGGGCGAGCAGCAGCCGGGCGATGGTCATCCGCTGGCGCTCGCCGCCGGAGAGCCGGTAGCCGCGCTCCCCCACGACGGTGTCCAGTCCGTCCGGCAGGGACCGGACGAGGTCCTCCAGGCGGGCCCGGCGCAGCACGTCCCACAGCTCGTCCTCGCCCGCACCGGGCCGGGCCAGCAGCAGGTTGGCGCGGACCGTGTCGTGGAAGAGGTGCCCGTCCTGGGTGACCATGCCGACCGCTCCGCGCAGCGAGGCCGCGGTCAGGTCGCGGACGTCGACGCCGCCGACGCGGACCGCTCCGGAGTCGGCGTCGTACAGACGCGGCAGCAGCTGGGCGACGGTGGACTTGCCGGCGCCGGAGGAGCCGACCAGGGCGACGGTCTGCCCGGGCTCGGCGCGGAAGGAGACGCCGTGCAGGACCTCCTCGCCGCCGCGTGTGTCGAGGGAGGCGACCTCCTCGAGGGAGGCCAGCGAGACCTTGTCGGCGGCGGGGTAGGCGAACCGGACGTCGTCGAACTCCACGGAGAGCGGGCCGTCGGGCACCGCGCGGGCGTCGGGCCGCTCGCGGACCAGCGGTTCGAGGTCCAGGACCTCGAAGACCCGCTCGAAGCTGACCAGCGCGGTCATCACCTCGACCCGGGCCCCGGCCAGCGAGGTGAGCGGGGCGTAGAGACGGGTCAGCAGCAGGGCGAGGGCGACGACGGAGCCCGCCTCCAGGCTGCCGCGCAGGGCGAACCAGCCGCCGAGCCCGTACACGAGGGCGAGGGCCAGCGCGGAGACCAGGGTGAGGGCGGTCATGAAGACGGACTGGGCGGTGGCGGTGCGGATGCCGATGTCACGGACCCGGCGGGCCCGCTCGGCGAACTCGGCGGACTCCTCGCCGGGGCGGCCGAACAGTTTCACCAGGGTGGCGCCGGGGGCGGAGAACCGTTCGGTCATCCGGGTGCCCATGGCGGCGTTGTGGGCGGCGGCCTCGCGCTGGAGACGGGCCATCATCCCGCCCATGCGGCGCGCGGGGACGACGAAGACCGGCAGCAGCACCAGGGCGAGCAGGGTGATCTGCCAGGACAGGGTCAGCATCACGACGAGGGTGAGGACCAGGGTGACCAGGTTGCTGACGACGCCGGAGAGGGTGTTGGCGAACGCCCGCTGGGCGCCGATGACGTCGTTGTTGAGGCGGCTGACCAGGGCTCCGGTGCGGGTGCGGGTGAAGAACGCGACGGGCATCCGCTGGACGTGGTCGAAGACGGCGGTCCTCAGGTCGAGGATCAGGCCCTCGCCGAGGGTGGCGGAGAGGCGGCGGGAGAGGATGCCGAGTCCGGCCTCGACCACCGCGATCAGCGCGATCAGCAGGGCGAGCCGCACCACCCGGCCCTCGTCGCCGCCGGAGACGATCGCGTCGACGACGCGTCCGGCGAGGACGGGCGCGGCCACCGCGAGCAGGGCGGTGGCGACGCCGAGCACCAGG
>NZ_JACADT010001116.1:0-1757 GCF_013421635.1 Streptomyces sp. UH6
CGGCCAGGCCGGCCGGCCCGCACGCCGGCTCGTCCTGGCGTCCCAGTCCCCCGCCCGGCTCGGACTGCTCCGGCAGGCCGGGTTCGCCCCCGAGGTGATCGTCAGCGGGGTGGACGAGGACGCCGTGACCGCCCCCACCCCCGCCGAGCTGGCCCTCGCGCTGGCCGAGGCCAAGGCCTCGGTGGTCGCCGCCCGCCCGGAGGCGTCCGGGGCACTGGTCGTCGGCTGCGACTCCGTGCTGGACCTCGACGGCGAGCCGCTGGGCAAGCCGGCCGACGCCGCCGAGGCGACGGCCCGCTGGAGGGCGATGCGGGGCCGCGCGGGCGTCCTCCAGACCGGCCACTGCGTGTACGACACCACCACCGGGCGGTACGCCTCCGGAACGGCCTCCACCGTGGTCCGCTTCGGCGACCCCACGGACGAGGAGATCGCCGCCTACGTCGCCACCGGGGAGCCGCTGCACGTGGCCGGCGCGTTCACCCTGGACGGCCGCTCCGCGCCGTTCGTCGAGGGCATCGACGGCGACCACGGCAACGTCATCGGGCTCAGCCTCCCGCTGCTGCGGCGCCTGCTCGGCAAGCTGGACGTCGGCGTGACCGAACTCTGGGTGTGAACCCGCTCCGGCCGGTGTCCCCTCACGCTCGGTGACCGCCGCGGGCCTCCGACGTCACGTTTCGGGCGAAACATCCCTAGCCTGAACGCATGGCAGAGGAGAGCCGCCTGCGCGCGGTAGTCACGCTGGCCCAGGGTATGGCCGCCGCCAGGACGCCCCGGGAGTCCTGGCGTGCCGCCGCCCTGGGCGCCGGTCACGCGCTCGGCGGCAGCTTCGCCGCGCTGTCGGTGTGGGAGCGGGAGATGGGCCGGCTCCGGGTCCTGGTCAACGTCGGCGAGCGGGCCCCCGGAGAAGAGGAGTTCCCGGAGGCCGAGTCGTACCCGGTGAACCAGTTCCCGGAGATCACCGAGTTCCTCCACGAGCGGTGGGCCAACGGCGGCGAGCCGGACGCCTGGGTGGAGAGCGCCGACGGCGGCGGGGCCGGCGGGCCGGCCGGGGGGCACGCCCGGGACCGGGCCGGGTACTGCCACCAGCGCGTCGCCGCGCTGCGCCGCCGCGGCCGCGGATGCTGCGTGATCGCGCCGATCGTGCTGCACGGACGCGCCTGGGGCGAGCTGTACGTGGCCCGGCCTCAGGGCGCCCCCGTCTTCGACCGCTCCGACGCCGATTTCGCCACCGTGCTGGCGGCCGTCGTCGCGGCCGGGCTGGCCCAGATCGAGCGGCTGGAGGAGGCCGAGCGCCTCGCCTTCACCGACGCCCTGACCGGCCTCGCCAACCGCCGTGCCGTCGACGCCCGGCTGGACGAGGCCATCGAACGCCACCGGACCGACGGCGCCGTGGTCAGCCTGGTGGTCTGCGACCTCAACGGGCTCAAACAGGTCAACGACACCCACGGCCACGCCGTCGGCGACCGCCTCCTGGAACGCTTCGGCTCGGTGCTCTCGCTCTGCGGGGCGATGCTGCCGGACACGCTGGCCGCGCGGCTCGGCGGGGACGAGTTCTGCCTGATCGCGGTGGGACCCTCCACCGCGGAGGTGGTCGGCGCCGCCGAGGAGCTCTGCCGGCGGGCCCTGGAGCTGGAGCTGGGCGAGGGCGTGGCCTGCGGGATCGCCACCACGGAGGAACCGGTCGGCCCGGTGACCTCGGCCCGGCGGCTGTTCCGGCTGGCGGACGCCGCCCAGTACCGCGCCAAGGCGGGCCAAGG
>NZ_JACADT010001117.1:0-1745 GCF_013421635.1 Streptomyces sp. UH6
GGGTGAGGAACCCACCGCCGCCGACCGCACCGCCGCCCAGAACACCACCGGCACCTCCGACGACGACCCGCTCGCCCTGCGCCTCGAGGCCCTGATCCTCGGTGCGGAGCGCCGCTACAGCCCCTTCCAGGCCGCCCGCAGCGCCGGCGTCTCCATGGAGCTCGCCTCCCGCTTCTGGCGCGCCATGGGCTTCGCCGACATCGGCCAGGCCAAGGCCCTCACCGAGGCCGACGTGCTGGCCCTGCGCCGCCTCGCCGGTCTCGTCGAGGCGGGCCTGCTCAGCGAGCCGATGGCGGTGCAGGTCGCCCGCTCCACCGGTCAGACCACCGCCCGTCTGGCGGAATGGCAGATCGATTCCTTCCTGGAGGGCCTCACCGAGCCCCCCGAGCCGGGCATGACCCGCACCGAGGTGACCTACCCCCTCATCGAGCTGCTCCTGCCCGAGCTCCAGGAGTTCCTGGTCTACGTCTGGCGCCGCCAGCTCGCCGCCGCGACGGGCCGTGTGATCCAGACGGCGGACGACGAGGAGATGGTCGACCGCCGTCTGTGCGTCGCCTTCGCGGACCTGGTCGGCTTCACCCGGCTGACCCGCCGCCTGGAGGAGGAGGAGCTGGGCGAGCTGGTCGAGGCGTTCGAGACCACCGCCGCCGACCTGGTGGCCGCGCACGGCGGCCGGCTGGTGAAGACCCTGGGCGACGAGGTCCTCTACGTCGCGGACGACGCCGGGGTCGCCGCGGACATCGCGCTCCGCCTGATCGAGACCCTCGCCCACGACGAGACGATGCCGGAGCTCCGCGTCGGCATGGCGTTCGGCACCGTCACCACCCGGATGGGCGACGTCTTCGGCACGACGGTGAACCTGGCCTCCCGGCTCACCTCCATAGCCCCCCGGGACGCGGTCCTGGTCGACAGCGAGTTCGCCCAGGAACTGCGGCGCACCCAGGACGCCCCCTCCGCCGAGGAACAGGTCAAGGAGGACGAGGAGCAGAGGTACCGGTTCGCCCTCCAGCCGATGTGGCAGCGGCCGGTGCGTGGTCTCGGCGTGGTCGAGCCGTGGCTGCTCACCCGGCGGGGCTCCCCGCGCTGACGTCCTGAGATGATCCCCGGCGACAACAGTGACGTCGTCGACACCGGGAGGCTGTCCACCATGACCGAGCACCAGGCCCTGACGGAACACGGGGGCGGCGCGGACGGCGAGCGGTACGGGGAGTTCGTGCGGGTGGTGCGGCACGGGCACGTCGCCGAGCTCGTCCTGGACCGCCCGCGGGCGATGAACGCGGTCTCCACGGAGATGGCCCGCTCCCTCACCGCGGCCTGCGACGCGCTGGCGGCGGACGGCGACGCGCGGGTGGTCGTCCTGACCTCCAGCCACGAGCGGGCGTTCTGCGTGGGCGCGGACCTCAAGGAGCGCAACGGCTTCGGTGACGCGGAGCTGCGGCGGCAGCGCCCCGTCAACCGGGCCGCGTACACGGGTGTGCTGGAGCTGCCGATGCCGACGATCGCCTCGGTGCACGGCTTCGCGCTGGGCGGCGGCTTCGAGATCGCGCTCTCCTGCGACCTGATCGTCGCCGACGGCACGGCGGTGGTGGGTCTGCCGGAGGTCTCCGTGGGCGTCATCCCGGGCGGCGGCGGCACGCAGCTGCTGCCGCGGCGGGTGGGCGCCGCGCGGGCCGCGGAGCTGATCTTCACGGCACGGCGGGTGGAGGCGCGGGAGGCCCGCGAACTGGGCCTGGTCGACCTGCTGG
>NZ_JACADT010001118.1:0-1745 GCF_013421635.1 Streptomyces sp. UH6
GCGGCCGGGCCGCCGCGGTCTCCGGGGGCACGACGCGGATCCCGCTGCGTGGTCTGCTGGGCGCGGCGGCCGACAAGTTCACCCGGAGCCGGAGCGAGATCCCGGACGCCACGTGCTGGGTGGACGCCGACGCCACCGAGCTGCTGAACGCCCGGGCGGCGATGAACGCCGGTTCCGGGCCCAAGATCTCGCTGATCGCGCTGCTGGCCAGGATCTGCGCCGCCGCCCTCGCCCGCTTCCCCGAGCTCAACGCCACGGTCGACACCGGGGCGCGGGAGATCGTGCGGTTCGACGACGTGCACATCGGCTTCGCCGCGCAGACCGAGCGGGGGCTGGTGGTGCCCGTGGTCCGCGACGCCCACCGGCAGAACGCCGAGTCGCTGTCCGCCGAGTTCGCCCGCCTCACCGAGTCCGCGCGCAGCGGAGGTCTGCGGCCCGCCGAACTCACCGGTTCGACGTTCACCCTCAACAACTACGGGGTGTTCGGGGTCGACGGCTCGACCCCGATCCTCAACCACCCGGAGGCGGCCATGCTGGGCGTGGGGCGGATAACCCCCAAGCCATGGGTGTACCGGGGTGAGCTGGCGGTGCGTCACGTGACGCAGCTCTCGCTCACCTTCGACCACCGGGTCTGCGACGGCGGGACCGCGGGCGGGTTCCTCCGCCATGTGGCCGACTGCGTCGAACAGCCGGCGGTACTCCTCCGTTCCCTGTGATCGGGACGCCCTCCATACTCGTGGGGTGACCGACCACGAGAGCTCCCCCGCGGTGCGGGGTGCCGAGCACCACGGCTATGACGCCGTGGTGCTCGCCGGCGGGGCCGCCCGCAGGCTGGGCGGCGTCGACAAGCCAGGCGTGCGGGTCGGCGGAAGGGCGCTGCTCGACCGTGTCCTCGCCGCCTGTGCCGGGGCCGGCCGGACGGTCGTGGTCGCCGAGCCCCGGCCCACCGCCCGGCCGGTGCGCTGGACGCGTGAGGAGCCGCCCGGTGGCGGTCCGCTGGCCGCGCTGGCGGCGGGCCTCCGGCACACCACCGCCGACCGGGTCGTCGTGCTCTCCGCCGACCTTCCCTTCCTGACGCCCGAGACGGTCGTCCGACTTGTATCCACCCTGGCCCCGTCTTCGACCCCGGTCCAGTCCTCCGCCCCGGTCCAGTCCTCCGCCCCGGCCTCGGCCCAGTCGTCGGCTCCGGCCCCGGCTCCGGGTCTGCCTTCGGCCCCGGCCGGGCTGTCCGCCTCCGTCGTGACGCCCGATGCCGTGCTGGTCGTCGACGGAGAGGGCCGGTGGCAGCCATTGGTGGCCGCCTACCGCGCCGAGCCGCTGCGGAAGGTGCTCGCGGAGGTCGCCGAGGCGAACGGCGGTCTGGCCGGGCTGCCCCTGCGGCGCGTGACCGAGGCGCTTCGGGTCACACTCGTCACCGACCCCGCCGCGTCCTACGACTGCGACACCTGGGAAGACATCGAAGCCGCCCGCGCACGCATCAGGGAGCATGAGCACGTGTTGGATGAATGGATCACCGCAGCCAAGGACGAGCTGGGCATCGACCTGGACGTCGACCGTGCCTTGCTCCTCGATCTCGCCCGTGACGCCGCGCACGGTGTCGCCCGTCCCGCGGCGCCCCTGACCACCTTCCTGGTGGGCTACGCGGCAGGCCGTGCCGGCGGCGGTCCCGAGGCCGTCGCCGAGGCGGTCCGCAAGGCCGTCGCCCTCGCCCAGCGCTGGGCCGAGGAGAGCGCCTCCGGTGAGGC
>NZ_JACADT010001119.1:0-1745 GCF_013421635.1 Streptomyces sp. UH6
GCAGGTCGTGCAGGCGGTGACGTTCCAGGCCCCGCGGATCCCGATCGTCTCCAACCTCACCGGCACCGTCGCCGGGGAGGAGCTGCTGACCTCGGACTACTGGGTGAACCATGTCCGTCAGGCGGTCCGGTTCGCGGACGGTATCGGTCACCTGGACGCCCAGGGCGTGACGACGTATCTGGAGCTGGGTCCGGGCGGTGTTCTGTCCGCCATGGCTCAGGAGACGGTTGCCGAGGCTGCGTTCGTGCCGGCGTTGCGGAAGAACCGTGCCGAGACCGACGCCGTCATGACCGCTCTCGCCGAGCTGCACGTGAACGGCACCGTCGTCGACTGGGCGGCCTACTTCGCGGGTGTGGACGCTCGTCGGGTTGATCTGCCGACGTACGCGTTCCAGCACGAGCGGTTCTGGCCCGAGGCGCCCAAGCGTGGGGACTCCCGTACCGGTGTGGATCCGGTCGACGAGGCGTTCTGGAAGGCCGTGACCAGTGAGGACCTGTCCGCGCTCGACGTCAGCGGCGACCTCACCCTCAAGGACGCCCTCCCGGTCCTGTCGTCCTGGCGTGACCGGCAGCGCCGGCACTCCACCCTCGACCAGTGGCGCTACCACACCACCTGGAAGCCGGTCGATGTCGCGGCAGCCCCTGTTCTCGACGGGCGGTGGCTGCTGGCGGTGCCGGAGAACCTGGACGCGGCGGTCGCCGACTGGGCGGTCGAGGGCCTGAGGGCCACCGGCGCCGACATCGTGACCATCGACACCGACACCGACCTGACCGCCCACACCGACGCGGCCGGCATCCTGTCCCTGCTCGCCCTGCCCGACCACGACCAGCACCTCCACGCCGGCGTCACACCCGGCCTCACCCACACCGTCACCCTCCTCCAGCGCCTGGCCGAAGCCGGCGTCCACGCACCCCTGTGGTCCCTCACCCAAGGCGCCGTCACCACCAGCGACTCCGACCCGATCCGCAGCACCGCCCAGGCCCAGATCTGGGGCCTCGGCCGCGTCGCCGCACTGGAAGAACCCACCCGATGGGGCGGACTCATCGACCTCCCCGAGGTCCTCGACACCCAGACGTGGCAGCACACCGCCGCCGTCCTCGCCAGCGATGACGGCGAGGACCAGACCGCGGTACGCCCGGCCGGTGTCCTCGCCCGCCGCATCACACGCGCGGCCCCCGCCCCCACGGGCAAGGCATGGAAGGTGCGGGGCACGGTCCTCATCACCGGCGGCACCGGCGGTCTCGGCGCCCGCGTCGCCTGCTGGGCCGCCGCCAACGGCGCCGAGCACATCGTCCTGACCAGCCGCCGCGGCCCCGACGCCCCCGGCGCCGCGGAACTGCGCACACGGATCGAGGAACTCGGCGCGACGGCCACCGTCGTGGCCTGCGACACCACCGACCGCGACGCCCTCACCACCCTCGCCGACACCCTCCGCACCGACGGCACCCCCGTACGCGCCGTCGTCCACACCGCCGGCATCGGCCAGGCCACCCCCCTCGCCACCATGACCCCCACCGACCTCACCGACGTGATGGACGCCAAGGTCACCGGCGCCGCCAACCTCCACACCGTCTTCGCCGACACCGACCTCGACGCGTTCGTCCTCTTCTCCTCCATCGCCGCCACCTGGGGCAGCGGCGGACAGGCCGCCTACGCCGCCGCCAACACCTACCTCGACGCCCTCGCCCACCACCGCCACACCCACCACCTCCCCGCCACCTCCATCGCCTGGGGACCCTGGGCCG
>NZ_JACADT010000112.1:0-9958 GCF_013421635.1 Streptomyces sp. UH6
ACGGCGGCGCGCACGTCGGCGCCACGGCCGGGCGGATGACCGACGTGGAGAGGAGAGAGGACTGCAATTACTTGCACGGTTTGCGTTAGGCTTGCGCTCATGACGCGACGACTGGCCCAGGTGGCGAAGAAGGTGGGGGTCAGCGAGGCCACGGTCAGCCGTGTCCTCAATGGCAAGCCCGGTGTCTCCGAGGCGACACGGCAGTCCGTGCTCACCGCGCTGGACGTCCTCGGCTACGAGCGTCCGACCCAGCTGCGCGGGGAGCGCGCCCGGCTGGTCGGCCTCGTCCTCCCGGAGCTGCAGAACCCGATCTTCCCGGCCCTCGCCGAGGTCATCGGCGGCGCGCTCGCCCAGCAGGGGCTCACTCCGGTGCTCTGCACGCAGACCAAGGGCGGCGTCTCGGAGGCCGACTACGTGGACCTGCTGCTCCAGCAGCAGGTCTCCGGGGTCATCTTCGCCGGCGGCCTGTTCGCGCAGGCGGACGCGCCGCACGAGCACTACCACCTGCTGGCGGAGCGCAAGGTGCCGGTCGTCCTCGTGAACGCGTCGATCGAGGGCCTGGACTTCCCCTGCGTCGCCTGCGACGACGCGGTCGCCGTCGAGCAGGCCTGGCGCCACCTGGCCTCCCTCGGCCACGAGCGGATCGGCCTGGTCGTCGGGCCGGACGACCACATGCCCTCGCGCCGCAAGCTGGAGGCCGCCCGGGCGTCCGCGAAGGTCATGGGCATGGAGCTGCCCGACGCGTTCGTGCAGCCGTCCATCTTCTCGCTGGAGGGCGGCCAGGCCGCGACCGCCCGCCTCCTGGAGCGGGGCGTCACCGGGATCGTCTGCGCCAGCGACCCGCTCGCCCTCGGGGCGATCCGGGCGGCCCGCCGCCGCGGGCTGTCCGTTCCGTCGGACGTCTCGGTGGTGGGCTTCGACGACTCGGCCTTCATGACCTGCACCGAGCCGCCCCTGACGACCGTCCGCCAGCCCATCGAGGCGATGGGCCGCGCGGTGGTCGACCTGCTGTGCGCGCAGATCGACGGCTCCCGATCCCCCCTGGGCGAGCTGCTGTTCGAGCCCGAGCTCGTCGTCCGCGGATCGACCGCGCCTCCCCGGACGCGCTGACCCCGCACCCCACCCGGCACCGGTGCCCTCCGCGTCTCGCGGGGGGCACCGGTGCTTTGTCGTGCCCTTGACGGTTTCATTGACAAACACGTCACGCAGTAGAAACCTCTCACTTCGACAACGCAAACAACTGACGGAATCACTCAAGAAGTTTGCTGGGAGTGGTCATCATGAGACGTGCACGTCCGATCAGGAGATTAGGGGTGGGTCTGCTGACGGCGGGCCTGCTCGCCGTCGGCCTGACGCCCGCGCCCGCGTACGCGGCGGACGACGGGCCCAACCTGGCGCTCGGCCGGGTGGCGACGGCCGGTGGCGCGCACGCCGGGTATCCCGCGACGAACGTCACCGACGGGAGCCAGCAGACCTACTGGGAGGGGCCGGCCGGATCGTTCCCCCAGTGGGTGCAGGTCGACCTGGGGACTGCGGTGGACCTGGACCGCGTGGTGCTGAAACTGCCCACGGGCTGGGAGGGACGCTCGCAGTCGCTCGCCGTGCTCGGCAGCTCGGACGGGAACTCCTTCACCCCGCTGGCCGCGGCGCAGCCGCGTGCCTTCGAACCGTCGGCGGCGAACACGGTCGCCATCGGCCTGCCCTCCGCCTCCGCACGCTTCGTCCGGGTGCAGGTGTCCGCCAACTCCGGCTGGAACGCCGCCCAGTTGGCGGAGCTGGAGATCTACGGCGAGGGGGACGGCGGCCCCGTCGACCCGCCCGTCGAGGGTACCGACCTGGCACGGAACAAGCCGGTCGAGGCGACGTCCACCACGCAGGACTACCGGGCGGCGAACGCCAACGACGGCGACACCGGCACCTACTGGGAGTCCGCCGGATTCCCGGCCTCCCTGACGGTGCGGCTCGGCGCGGACGCGGACGTGACGGCCGTGGTCGTGAAACTCCCCCCGGCGCAGGTGTGGGGTCCGCGCAAGCAGTCCTTCGAGATCCTGGGCCGGGCCGACGGCGCTTCGGCGTTCACCACGCTGAAGGCGAGGGCCGAGTACGCCTTCAGTCCCTCCTCGGGGCAGAACTCCGTGGTGGTCCCGGTGACCGGCCGGGTGGCCGACCTGCGGCTGACCTTCCACTCCAACACCGGGGCCACCGGCGGCCAGGTCGCCGAACTGCAGGTCGTCGGCAGGGCGGCGCCCCGCCCCGACCTCGTCGTCACCGACCTGTCCTGGTCCCCGGCGGACCCTTCGGAACGGGACGAGGTGACGGCGCGGGCCACCGTCCGCAACGCCGGCACGGCGACGTCCGCCGCGACCACGGTCGACGTCGCCGTCGAGGGCGCCGTCGCCGGTTCCGCGCCGGTCGCCTCCCTCCCGGCCGGCGATTCCGCGACGGTCTCCGTCCCGGTGGGCAGGCGTCCGGCGGGCTCGTACACCGTGTCGGCGGTCGTCGACCGGACGGACACCGTCGCCGAGCTGGACGACACCAACAACAGCCGCACCGCGGACGGGAAGCTGACCGTCTCCCGGGCCGCCGGCCCGGACCTGCGGGTCACCGGCATCACCACCGACCCGGCGTCACCGGCGGTCGGGGCGTCCGTCTCCTTCACCGTCGCGGTGAACAACCGCGGCACCACCGCCGTCCCGGCGGGCACCGTCACCCGTCTCACCGTCGACGGCCGGACCTTCGACGGCACGACCGGGGCCGTCGCCGCGGGAGCGACCGTCGCGGTGGCCCTCGACGCCACCTGGCGGGCCACCGGCGGCGGGGCCACCCTGACCGCCACCGCCGACGCCACCGCTCAGGTCACCGAGACCGACGAGGACAACAACGTCCTCGCCCGCTCCCTCGTGATCGGCCGCGGCGCCGCCGTCCCGTACGTCGAGTACGAGGCGGAGGACGGCGGTTACGACGGGACGCTGCTCACCGCGGACCGGCTGCGCACCTTCGGCCACACCAACTTCGCCACCGAGTCCTCCGGCCGGAAGTCGGTGCGTCTGGACGGCACGGGCGACCACGTGGAGTTCACCTCCCGCGACGCCGCCAACTCCGTCGTCGTGCGCAACTCGATCCCCGACGCGGCCGGCGGCGGCGGCCGTGAGGCCACCATCAGCCTGTACGCGGACAGCGAGTTCGTCCGCAAGCTGTCCCTGTCCTCCAAGCACAGCTGGCTCTACGGCAGCACCGACGACCCGGAGGGCCTGACCAACACCCCGGGCGGTGACGCGCGCCGGCTCTTCGACGAGTCCCACGCCCTGCTGACGAAGACCTATCCGGCCGGCACGAAGTTCCGCCTCCAGCGCGACTCCGGCGACACGGCCGCCTTCTACGTCATCGACCTGATCGACCTGGAGCAGGTCGCCGCCCCGTCCGCGAAGCCCGCCTCCTGCACCTCGATCACCGAGTACGGGGCGGTGCCCAACGACGGCATCGACGACGCGGACGCCATCCAGCGCGCCGTCACCGCCGACCAGAACGGCACGATCGAGTGCGTGTGGATCCCGGCCGGCCAGTGGCGTCAGGAGAAGAAGATCCTGACCGACGACCCGCTGAACCGCGGGCAGTTCAACCAGGTGGGCATCCGTGACGTCACCGTCCGCGGCGCGGGCATGTGGCACTCGCAGCTGTACTCGCTCACCCCGCCGCACCAGGCCGGCGGCATCAACCACCCGCACGAGGGCAACTTCGGTTTCGACATCGACGACAACACCCGGATCTCCGACATCGCCGTCTTCGGCTCCGGCACCATCCGCGGCGGCGACGGAGGCGCCGAGGGCGGGGTCGCGCTCAACGGGCGCTTCGGCAGCGACACGAAGATCAGCAACGTCTGGATCGAGCACGCCAACGTCGGCGCCTGGGTCGGCCGCGACTACGGGAACATCCCCGAGCTGTGGAACCCGGGCGACGGTGTGGAGTTCACCGGCGTGCGGATCCGCAACACCTACGCCGACGGGGTCAACTTCGCCAACGGCACCCGCAACTCGACGGTCCACAACTCCTCCTTCCGCAACACGGGCGACGACGCCCTGGCCGTCTGGGCCAGCAAGTACGTCAAGGACACCTCGGTCGACGTCGGCCACGACAACCACTTCCGCAACAACACGGTGCAGTTGCCCTGGCGCGCCAACGGCATCGCGGTCTACGGCGGTCACGGCAACACGATCGAGAACAACCTGGTCTCCGACACCATGAACTATCCGGGGATCATGCTGGCCACCGACCACGACCCGCTGCCCTTCTCCGGCCGGACACTGATCGCGAACAACGGCCTGTACCGCACGGGCGGCGCCTTCTGGAACGAGGACCAGGAGTTCGGCGCGATCACCCTGTTCGCCCAGGGGCCGGACATCCCCGGCGTCACCATCCAGGACACCGACATCCACGACTCGACCTACGACGGCATCCAGTTCAAGACGGGTGGCGGCGCGATGCCGGACGTCAAGGTCACCGGGGTCCGCATCGACGGGTCGGTCAACGGCTGCGGCGTCCTCGCCATGTCCGGCGCGCGGGGCAGCGCCACGCTGACCTCGGTGACCATCACCGGTTCGGCGGAGGGCGACGTCTGCGTCGAGCCCGGTTCGCAGTTCGTCGTCAACCGCCCCTGACCCCGGCCCTCGCCGGTGCGGCGGTCCGCCCCTTCCCCCCGGGCCGCCGCACCGGCTCCTCCTTGCGCACCCCCGTTGCACAACCCCCTCGAGCACGTCCCTGAACGACCCGCAGTGCACGACCCCACCGAGCCGGTCGCGCGTCCCCCGGTGCGCGACCGAGGAGCGAGGATTCGCATGGACATCCGCACAGGGAGATCGCGGTGGCTCAGCGCCGTGGTCGTGGCGAGCCTGCTGGGGCTGGGCGGTCCGCTGACCGCCGCCCGGGCCGCGGGCGGGCCGAACGTCGCGCTCGGCGAGACCGCGTCGGCGAGCAGCTCGCACGCCGAGTACGCGGCGCGGAACATCACCGACGGCGACCAGGGCACCTACTGGCAGAGCGCCGGAGCGAACCTGCCCCAGTGGGTGCAGGCGGACCTCGGGACGGCCACCCTCGTGGACGAGGTCGTCCTCAAGCTGCCGGCGGGCTGGGAGAGCCGGAACCAGACGCTCTCCGTCCAGGGCAGCGCCGACGGCACCAGCTTCACCACCCTGAAGACCTCCGCCGCCTACACGTTCGCCCCGGGCACCGGCAACACCGTCACGGTGTCCTTCCCGGCCGCCCGGACACGGTTCGTCCGCGTGGACATCACCGCCAACACCGGCTGGCAGGCCGCCCAGCTCTCCGAGCTGGAGGTGCGCTCGGCCGACGAGTCCTCCGTCGACCTCGCCGCCGGGCGCACGCTGACGTCGAGCAGCCACACCGAGGTGTACACGGCGGGCAACGCCAACGACGGCAACCGGGCCAGCTACTGGGAGAGCGCCAACGGTGCTCTCCCGCAGTGGCTCCGGGCCGACCTCGGCGCCTCCCGGGCCGTCGACCGCGTCGTGCTGAAGCTCCCGGCCGGCTGGGAGGCCCGCAGCCAGACGCTGAAGATCCAGGGCAGCACCGACGGCACGGACTTCACCGATCTGACGGCCTCGCGGGCCTACGCCTTCGACGCCTCGAACGACAACACCGCGACGGTCTCCTTCGACACGGTCACCACCCGCCACGTGCGCGTCCTGGTCACCGCGAACACCGGGCGCCCGGCCGCCCAGATCGCCGAGCTGGAGATCTACGGCCCGGCCTCCGGCGACACCCGGGCACCGACCGCGCCCTCGGGCCTGGCCTTCACCGAGCCCGACACCGGGCGGATCCGGCTGACCTGGAACGCCGCGAGCGACGACACCGCCGTCACGGCGTACGACGTCTACGCCAACGGGGAGCTGCTGACCAGCGTCGCCGGTGACGTCACCGCCTTCACCGACGACCGCCCGGCGAACCAGACCGTGTCGTACCGCGTGCGCGCCCGGGACGCGGCCGGCAACCAGTCCGGCGACAGCAACACCGTCACCCGTCTCGGTGACGGCGGCGACACGCAGGCCCCGACCGCCCCGGCGAACCTCGCGTTCACCGAGCCCGAGGCGGGCAGGGTCAGGCTCACCTGGACGGCCTCGACCGACGACGTCGGGGTGAGCGGGTACGAGATCTACGCCGACAACGTGCTGCGGGGGACGGTGGCCGGGAACGTCACCGTCTGGACCGACACCCAGCCGGTGACGAACACCGTCACCTACGCCGTCCGGGCCAAGGACGCCGCCGGCAACCGGTCGGGCGAGAGCAACCGGGTGACCCGCGACGGCAGCGGCGGCAGCGGCTCCGAGCTGGCCGCCGGCAAGCCGATCGAGGCGTCCTCCACGGTGCACTCGTACGCCGCGGCGAACGCCAACGACAACGACACCGCCACCTACTGGGAGGGCGCCGGCGGCAGCTACCCGCAGACCCTCACCGTCCGGCTGGGCGCCGACGCCGACCTGGACCGGCTCGTGCTCAGGCTGAACCCGGACCCCGCGTGGTCCGCCCGCTCCCAGACCATCGAGGTCCTCGGCCGGGCACGGAACGCCTCGGCGTTCACCACGCTGGTGGCCGCGAAGAGCTACGCGTTCGGCCCGGCGGGCGGCAACACGGTCACCGTCCCGGTCACCGGCCGCGTGGCCGACGTACGGCTGCGGTTCACCGCCAACACCGGGGCCCCGGCCGGGCAGCTCGCCGAGTTCCAGGTCGTCGGCGTCCCCGCCCCCGCCCCCGACCTCGTCGTCACCTCCCTGACCACCTCGCCCGCCGCACCCGTCGAGACGGACGGCATCACCGTCGCCGCGACCGTCCGCAACGACGGACCGGCCGCCGCGCCCGCGAGCACGGTCGCCCTGCGCCTGGGCGGCACCAAGGTCGCCACCGCGCGGACCGGGGCCCTCGCACCCGGGGCCCAGGCCACGGTGGAGGCGTCCGTGGGCACCCGTGCGGCCGGTTCCTACGAACTGGGCGCGGTCGCCGACGAGGCCGACGAGGTCGCCGAGCGGAACGAGACCAACAACACCCACACCCGGCCCTCCCCCCTGGTCGTCAAGCCGGTGGCCGGACCTGACCTGGTGCCCGGCCCGGTGACCACCACGCCGTCCAGCCCGGCCGCCGGTGACGCCGTGACCTTCACGGTGCCGGTGCGCAACCAGGGCACCGAGGCCAGTGCGGCGGGCGGCCACGCCGTCACGCTCACCCTCCTCGACGACGACGGGTCCACGGTCAGGACCCTGACCGGTGCGCACACCGGGGTCGTCGCCGCCGGCGCCACCGTCGAGGTGACCCTCGGTCCCTGGACCGCGGCCGACGGCTCGTACACGGTGCGGACCACCGTCGCCGCCGACAGCGGCGAACCGCCCGTCAAGCGGGAGAACAACACCTCCACCCAGCCCCTCTTCGTCGGCCGCGGCGCCGACATGCCGTACACCACGTACGAGGCGGAGGACGCCGCCGTGGGCGGCGGCGCGAAGGTGGTCGGCCCCAACCGGACCGTCGGGGACGTCGCCGGTGAGGCGTCGGGACGCAAGGCGGTGACCCTCGACGCGACCGGTGAGTACGTCGAGTTCACCACCCGTGCCGCGACCAACACCCTGGTGGCCCGGATCTCCGTCCCCGACGCGCCGGGCGGCGGCGGCATCGACACCACCCTCAACGTGTACGTCGACGGCGTCTTCGCGAAGGCGCTGCCGGTGACCTCGAAGTTCGCCTGGCTGTACGGGGCGGAGACCGCGCCCGGCAACAGCCCGGGCGCCGGCGCCCCCCGCCACGTCTACGACGAGGCGCAGCTCCTGTTCGGCGAGACCCTTCCCGCGGGCAGCCGGATCCGCCTGCAGAAGGACGCGGCCAACTCCGCCGCCCACTTCGCCGTCGACTTCGTCGACACCGAGAAGGCCGCCCCGGCCGCCAACCCCGACCCCGCCGCCTACGCCGTTCCGGCCGGCTTCACCCACCAGGACGTGCAGAACGCCCTCGACCGGGTCCGGATGGACACCACCGGCAAGCTGACCGGCGTCTACCTGCCGCCGGGCGACTACGCGACGTCCGGCAAGTTCCAGGTGTACGGCAAGGCCGTCAAGGTGGTCGGCGCCGGGCCCTGGTACACGCAGTTCCACGCGCCCGCGACGCAGGAGAACACCGACGTCGGCTTCCGCGCCGACGCGACCGCCAAGGGCTCGCTCTTCAAGGGCTTCGCCTACTTCGGCAACTACACCTCGCGCATCGACGGGCCCGGGAAGGTCTTCGACTTCTCCAACGTCTCGGACATCACCGTCGACGACATCTGGAACGAGCACATGGTGTGCCTGTACTGGGGCGCCAACACCGACCGGGTCACCATCAAGAACTCCCGGATCCGCAACATGTTCGCCGACGGCGTCAACATGACCAACGGGTCGACGGACAACCTGGTCACCAACAACGACGCCCGGGCCACCGGCGACGACAGCTTCGCGCTGTTCTCGGCGATCGACGCGGGCGGCGCCGACATGAGGAACAACGTCTACGAGAACCTGACCTCGACCCTCACCTGGCGGGCCGCGGGCGTCGCCGTCTACGGCGGGTACGACAACACCTTCCGCAACATCCGCATCGCCGACACCCTCGTCTACTCCGGGATCACCATCTCGTCGCTGGACTTCGGCTACCCGATGAACGGCTTCGGGACCGGCCCCACCACCTTCGAGAACATCTCCGTCGTCCGGGCGGGCGGCCACTTCTGGGGCAACCAGACCTTCCCGGGGATCTGGGTCTTCTCCGCCTCGAAGGTGTTCCAGGGGATCCGGGTGAACGACGTCGACATCGTCGACCCGACGTACAGCGGCATCATGTTCCAGACCAACTACACCGGCGGGCAACCGCAGTTCCCGGTCAAGGACACCGTCTTCACGGACGTCTCGATCACCGGGGCGCGCCGCAGCGGCGATGCCTGGGACGCCAAGTCGGGCTTCGGCCTCTGGGCCAACGAGAAGCCCGAGGAGGGCCAGGGCCCCGCCGTCGGCGAGGTCACCTTCAACTGCCTGCGCATGAGCGGCAACGCGCAGGACGTCCGCAACACCACCACCACCTTCAGGATCGACGTCAACCCGTGCTGACCTGACCCGGAGGTTTCCGGCGCCCGCCGCCTCGCGCGGCGGGCGCCGGTCGCGTGGCGGGCACCGGCCCCGTGGCGGCCCGCGCGGGATCCGGTGGCCCGCGCGGGATCCGGTGGCCGGAAATGCACGGGCGCCCGCCCCGCAGGAGGGGAAGGAACCCGGTATGGCATCCCTACCGTCCGCACGCCCCTCCGCGCCCGCCCCACGCGCCCTGACGCTCGCGGCGGCCCTGCTCACCGGGACCGTCGCCCTCTACATGACCCTCGTCGCCTTCGGGAACATCACCGATTTCGGTACCAACCAGGCGTTCGTCCGGCATGTGCTGGCCATGGACACGACGTTCAAGGATCCGGACCTGATGTGGCGGGCCGTCACCGGCGAGCGGCTCCAGGACGCCGCGTACGTCCTCGTCATCGTCTGGGAGAGCGTCGCGGCGCTGGTCCTGCTGTACGGGACGTGGCTCTGGTTCCGGCGCGAGCGGCCGCGGGCCCGGCGGATCAGCACGTACGGGCTGCTGATGGTGATGCTGCTGTTCGGCGCCGGCTTCATCGGGATCGGCGGCGAGTGGTTCGCGATGTGGCAGTCCGAGCAGTGGAACGGGCTGGACGCCGCGACGCGGGTCTTCGTGATGAGCGGCGTCGTGCTGATCGTGGACCACCTGCCGTTCGCAACGGCCGCCGAGGAGTAGCCCCCGGAAGCGGGCGCGGTGGTGGTGCCGGTGCCGATGGCGGTGCCGGTCCCGGGTGCGATGATCGACCGCCGGCCGGCCACTCGTCGGCCGCCGCCCCGCACCGGACCCGCCGAGGAGCACCTCATGCGCGCGCTGCCCGCAC
>NZ_JACADT010001120.1:0-1743 GCF_013421635.1 Streptomyces sp. UH6
CGACCGCTGGGCCCGCCTCACCGGCGAGGCGGCCTGCGCCGCGCCCGGTGACCCGGCCCGCCGCGTCGCCATCGTCCTCGACGACCGGGTCATCTCCTCCCCGCAGGTCGACCCCTCCGTGGCCTGCGGCGACGGCATCCCCGGCGGCGCCACCCAGATCACCGGCGGCTTCACCGACGAAGAGGCCCGCGAACTGGCGCTGCTGATCAGCGGCGGCGCGCTCCCCGTGCCCGTGGAGACGGTCGAGCAGCACACCGTCGGCCCCACCCTGGGCGCCCGCGCCATCGAGGCCAGCGCCTGGGCCGCGGTCATCGGCACCGCGCTGACCGCCCTGTTCATCGTCCGGGCCTACCGGCTCCTGGGCGTCCTGGCCGTCGTGGCGCTGCTCTGCTACGGCGTGATCTCCTACGCCGCGCTGGCCGTGCTCGGCGCCACCCTCACCCTGCCCGGCCTGGCCGGCTTCGTGCTGGCCATCGGGATGGCGGTGGACGCCAACGTCCTGGTCTTCGAACGCGCCCGTGAGGAGCACGCCGCCCGCGTGCGGCCCAGCGTCCGTTCCGCGCTGACGGCCGGGTTCCGCAACGCCTTCAGCGCGATCGCCGACTCCAACGTGACGACGCTGATCGCCGCCGCGCTGCTCTTCCTGCTGGCGTCCGGGCCGGTGCGCGGCTTCGGCGTCACCCTCGGCATCGGCGTGCTCGCCTCCATGGTGAGCGCGCTGGTGGTCACCCGGGTCCTCGCCGAGTTCGCCGTCTCCCGCCGGTGGGTGCGCCGCCGCCCGGCGGTCACCGGCATCGCCACCGCCGGACGGGTCCGCGAGGCCCTCGCCCGCCGTGACCCCCAGCTGATGCGCCGCCCGCGCCGCTGGCTCGCCGCCTCCGCGGCCGTGCTGGTCCTGGCCGGTTCCGGCATCGCGGTGCGCGGCCTCGACCTCGGCATCGACTTCACCGGAGGCCGGCTCCTGCAGTACGCCACGACGCACCCCGTCGACCCGGAGCGCGCCCGGTCCGCCCTCGCCGACGCAGGCTTCCCGCAGGCCGTGGTCCAGTCCTCCGGGGACACCGGTCTGACGGTGCGCACGGAGCGGCTGACCGACGCCGAGGCGGACACCGTCACCCGCACCCTCGCCGCACTGGGCGCCGAGGACGCCAAGGGCGGCACGGAGGGCGCGGAGGGCGCGGGCGCACCGGGGGAGGTGGAGAAGGTCCGCGACGAGCTGATCGGCCCGAGCCTCGGCGAGGAGCTGAGCCGCAACGCCCTGATCGCGCTGGCCGTCGCCCTCGGGGCGCAGCTCCTCTACCTCGCCGTCCGTTTCCGCCGTCTCTTCGGCGCGGCCGCGGTCGGCGCGCTCGCGCACGACGTGGTCGTCGTGGTCGGCGTCTTCGCCTGGCTCGGCAAGCCGGTCGACGGCGTCTTCCTCGCCGCGCTGCTCACCGTCATCGGCTACTCGGTCAACGACTCCGTCGTGGTCTTCGACCGGGTCCGCGAACTGCTGCGCGGCGGCGGCCTCGGGGGAGGGACGGGGACGCGGGCCCTGCCGGACCTGGTGAACACCGCGGTCCTGCAGACCCTGCCGCGCACCGTCAACACCGGCCTGGGCGCGGTCCTCGTCCTCGCGGCGCTGGCCGTCCTCGGCGGGGACACCCTCACCGACTTCGCCCTCGCCACCCTGATCGGCGTGGTGGTCGGGACGTACTCCTCCGTCTTCGTGGCCTCGCCGCTCGTGCTGGAGCTGAGCCCCGG
>NZ_JACADT010001121.1:0-1741 GCF_013421635.1 Streptomyces sp. UH6
GGCGGCGGGACCGTCGTACAGCATGGTCACGACGACGTCGGCGCCCTCCACCGCCTCGGCCGGGGTCGCGGCCACGCGCGCCCCGTCGGCGGCGAGCGGCTCCGCCTTCTCCCGGCTGCGGTTCCAGACTCTCAGCGGGTGCCCGGCCCGGGCGATGTTCCGGGCCATCGCGGCCCCCATGATCCCGGTGCCCAGCACGGCCACGGTGCGCGTGTCGGTCATGACCTCGGCTTCCTGTGCGGTGAACCTCTGCGTCGGTATCCGCCCCCACTATGACCCGCGGACCGCCCCCGTCCGGCCGGACCGCGCGAGAACCATTGACCTCCTCGACCACGGCCTCCACGATCACCCGGTGATCACTCTTGCCGCCGGCCCGCCGACCTTCACCGCTTCCTTCGCCCTCGTGATCGGCCTGGTCTTCGTCGCCCTCGGCGTCTTCACCCGGACGGCCCGGGGCTCCGCCTGGCTCCGCGGCCGCGGGGGACCACCGCTCACCCGGTTCCTCCCGATCGGCTGGACGGTCGGGGGGACCCTGTTCGCCCTCGGCGGCCTGACCGTGCTCGTCCTGGTGGACGACGACCCGGTCAGGGACCGCTGGGAGTCCAGGACCCCGTACTCCGGCTGCGGCGAGGTGAGGCTGAGCCAGGGGGAGCGGATGGAGACGCACGCCGCACGGGAGGTCGACTGCCTGCGCCAGGCCCTGGAGAAGACCGCCACGGCGGAACTGGCCGTCACCTTCCCCACCGTGGAGGGCGACCCGATCCGCGAGTACTACCGCCTGACGCCGCAGGGCCGCCTCGAGGTCTACACCGACAGCACGGACGACCCCCACTCGGACCGGACGTGGTCGTTCTCCGCCTGCTACGCCCCCGAATGGCTGCCGGAGATCTCCTGCCCCCGGCGGTGACGCAAGGGCGGTCACCGGGCAAGGCCCTGCCGAACCAGGGCGGGCCGGCCCACCGACAACGCGAAAGGCCCCGGGATCATCTCCCGGGGCCTCTCACCTGTGTGCACTCGGCAGGATTCGAACCTGCAACCTTCTGATCCGTAGTCAGATGCTCTATCCGTTAAGCTACGAGTGCTTGTTCTGTTGTCGTCTCCGTTTCGGCTTCCTTTCGGCCCGTCCCGGCGACAGGAAGAACATTACATGACTGCCGCCGACATGTGAAATCCATTCGGCACACCCCGCCTGACCTGCGGAAACGCGAAATCTCCCGCACCCGGCCCCGGGTCCGTGGGCCGACGTCCGAGCCGATCGGCGGGGGGAACACGCGCATCGGGCGTGGCGCAAGATGCGGACGGTGGCGGGAGAGCGGCGCACGGCGCTCCCGAACCCGGTGAGGACGCGGAAAACACCTCGGGCCCCTGTTCCAGGAACAGGGGCCCGAGCGGGGCGGAGGCGGAGGGATTTGAACCCTCGATGGGCTTGAAGGCCCAAACCGCATTAGCAGTGCGGCGCCATAGACCGGACTAGGCGACGCCTCCAGCACAGCTCTCGCGCAAGCGCGAGCGGTGTGTGCAGATGATGACACAGACGAACGCCGCGTCACCAATTGGCCCCCACGGTACTAGGCACGCGGCCCGCAGGGCAAAGGGCTTTCGGCGTGCCGGAGGAACGTGCCGGACGAATCGGCGGCGGAGGCCGGCGGACCGCCCCCGCACCCGCTGCCGGCGCACCCGCTACCGGCGCGCTCCCCCGCGCGTTGGGCAGAACATGCCTCACGTGACCTCTCGCACCGCC
>NZ_JACADT010001122.1:0-1746 GCF_013421635.1 Streptomyces sp. UH6
GTGGTGCGCGCGGGCCGCAGCCGGGTGGTGTGCCGGTGCGACCTCGTCACGGTGGCCGCCGACGGCACGGAGTCGCTGTGCGCCGTCGCCCAGGGCTCCGTCTCGGTGCTGGAGCCCCGCGCGCGGGACTGAGCGGTCCCCGCCGCGGGGGACGCGCCCGGCCCCGGCCCCGTTCAGCCGGCCAGCTGGCACAGGCCGCGCGGCAGGTAGGAGCCGTGCCCGGCCCGTCCCACGTACGCGCCGGCCTCGACGACCGGGACGCCGCGGGAGAGGACCGTCTCCACCCGGCCGGTGATCCGCCGCCCCTCGTAGGCGGAGTAGTCGACGTTCATGTGGTGCGTCGCGGCGGAGATCACCTGCTCCGCGTGCGGGTCGTAGATCACCACGTCGGCGTCGGCGCCGGGCGCGATGGTGCCCTTCCTCGGGTAGAGGCCGAACATCCGCGCCGGGGTCGCGCAGGCGATCTCGATCCAGCGGCGGCGGGTGATGTGGCCGTCGAGGACCGCCTGGTGCAGCAGGTCCATGCGGTGCTCGACGCCCGGCATGCCGTTGGGGATCTTGGAGAAGTCCCCGCGGCCCATGTCCTTCTGCCCGGTGAAGCAGAACGGGCAGTGGTCGGTGGAGACCACCTGGAGGTCGCCGGTGCGCAGTCCGCGCCACAGCGCCGCCTGGTGCTCGCGGGGGCGCAGCGGGGTGGAGCAGACGTACTTGGCGCCTTCGAAGCCGGGTTCGGCCAGGTTGTCGGTGGAGAGGAACAGGTACTGCGGACAGGTCTCGCCGAAGACGGGGAGTCCCTCGTCCCGGGCCCGGGCCAGCTCGGCCACGGCCTTGGCCGCGGAGACGTGCACGACGTACAGCGGGGCTCCGGCCACCTCGGCGAGGCGGATCGCGCGGTGGGTCGCCTCGGCCTCCAGCAGTTCCTTGCGGACCTCGCCGTGGAACCGCGGGTCGGTCTCGCCGCGGGCCAGGGCCTGTTCGACCAGGACGTCGATGGCGATGCCGTTCTCGGCGTGCATCATGATCAGCCCGCCGTTGGCGGCGGCGCGCTGCATGGCGCGCAGGATCTGGCCGTCGTCGGAGTAGAAGACTCCGGGGTAGGCCATGAACTGCTTGAACGAGGTCACGCCCTCCTCGATCAGGCGGTCCATCTCCCGGAGCGTGTGCGCGCCGACGTCCGAGACGATCATGTGGAAGCCGTAGTCGACGGCGCAGTTCGACTCGGCCTTGGCGTGCCAGGCGTCCAGGCCCTCGCGGAGGCTGCGGCCGACGGTCTGGATCGCGAAGTCGATGATGGTGGTGGTGCCGCCCCAGGCCGCGGCGCGGGTGCCGGTCTCGAAGGTGTCGGAGGAGTGGGTGCCGCCGAACGGCATCTCCATGTGGGTGTGGGCGTCGACGCCGCCCGGCAGGACGTAACGGTCGGTGGCGTCCAGGGTGCGGTCGGCGGTCCACGCCTCGGCGGCGGAGGTGCCGGGGGCGGCGAGGGCGGCGACGCGGCCGTCCTCGATCAGGACGTCGGCGTGGATCTCGTCGGAGGCGGTGACGACGAGGCCGCCGCGGATCACGGTGCGGGACATGGGCTGTGCCTCTCCTTCCTGGGCGGACCCGGCCGGTACCGGCCGGGGCGGGACGGAAGCGGCCCCGGGGTCACCCCGCGACCCGGCGCAGGGCCTGTTCGAGGATCGCCGCTCCCTCCTCCGCCTCGGCGGCGGTGAGCGACAGGGGCGGGGCGATGCGCAGCGCGCAGCG
>NZ_JACADT010001123.1:0-1733 GCF_013421635.1 Streptomyces sp. UH6
GTGACCAGCCCTCGTCGCCCGATGCCCCCCGGGCGGGGGGCCGGCCGCCCGGGGTCCGCGGCCGTGACGGTGCCGGTCATGACGGTGCTCCTCACGCGTGGTGTCCCGCACAGCGTCCGGGAGCCTGGCCCCGTCCGCCAGCCGGGCCGGGCATACGATGGGCGCCGGACACGAAGATCACCGGGCGGAAGCGAGGCGGGGCAGATGAGCAACACCGAGGTGCACCCCCCGGAGGTGCTGTGCACGTCCTCGCCGGGGCCCGCCGCCCGCGTGGAGATCCTGACCCCGCGCTCGGTGCCGCTGGGCGGGCCGCGTGCGATGACCGTGCGGCGCACGCTGCCGCAGCGGGCCCGTTCGCTGATCGGCGCCTGGTGCTTCGCCGACCACTACGGTCCGGACGACGTCGCCGAGACCGGCGGCATGGACGTCGCCCCTCACCCGCACATCGGACTCCAGACGGTGAGCTGGCTGTTCACCGGTGAGATCGAGCACCGTGACAGCCTGGGCAGCCACGCCATGGTCCGCCCCGGTGAGATCAACCTGATGACCGGCGGGCACGGCATCGCCCACACCGAGGTGTCCACGCCGTCGACCACGGTCCTGCACGGCGTGCAGCTCTGGGTGGCGCTGCCGGCCGAACACCGGGACGCGCCGCGCGACTTCCGCCACCACGTGCCCGAGCCGGTGGCGCTGCCCGGCGGTGCGGGCGAGGCCCGCGTCTTCCTGGGTTCGCTGCTCGGTTCGGTGTCACCGGTCCCCACCTTCACCCCCCTGCTGGGCGCCGAACTGATCCTGGCTCCCGGCGCCACCGTCAGCCTCCCGGTGGACGAGAGCTACGAGCACGGCCTGCTGCTGGACACCGGGGCACTGACCTTCCCCGGCGGACACCGGCTCGCGCCCGCCGAACTCGGCTACCTGGCGCCCGGCCACGCCACCGTCGACATCGCCAATCCGAGCGCCGACGAGTCCGCCAGGGTGATCCTGCTGGGCGGACCGCCGTTCGGCGAGGAGATCGTCATGTGGTGGAATTTCGTGGGCCGTTCGCACGACGAGATCGCCGAGGCCCGGGCCGCCTGGGAGGCGCGCTCCGAACGCTTCGGTGTCGTCGAGGGCTACCCGGGCGACCGGCTGCCCGCGCCCACCCTGCCCAACATCCGTCTCCAGCCGCGGAGGAACCCCGTGCCCCAGACCCCGCCCGCCCCCGACGACACCACCCAGGTCCGTCTCGCCGCCGAGGCCCACCGCTACGAGATCCTGGTGGAGGGTACGGTCGCGGGCTTCACCGAGTTCCGGGACCACGGCACCCGGCGGGTCTTCTTCCACACGGTGGTCGAGGACGCCTACGCCGGCCGCGGCCTGGCCTCGGTCCTGGTCCGCGAGGCGCTCAACCACGTGCGCAGCAGCGGTATGCACCTCGTCCCGGTCTGCCCGTACGTGGCCAAGTACCTGACCAAGCACGACGGTTTCCGCGACATCACGGACGAGGCGACCCCGGAGATCCGGTCCTGGCTGAAGGCCGAGCTCGGCTCCTGATCCCGGGCGCGCGGGGCGCCCTCCTCCGTCCGGTCCGCCGCCTTCCCCGACCCCCGGCGTTCACCCGGCCGTCGTGTTCCGGCCGGATCGCGGCCTCTTCCCGCCCACGGTGACCGGGCACGCTCCGGCTGTCCGACTCCAGACGTCGATCGCAGTCATCCGGGAGCCAGTGGTGAAGACCCGTAGCAGCAGACCGCGCA
>NZ_JACADT010001124.1:0-1726 GCF_013421635.1 Streptomyces sp. UH6
GGCGCCCTCGTAGGCGCCCCAGTCGAGGTCGTCGTCCTCCCGCAGCACCGGCAGCAGGACCCGCACCCCCCGGGCGCGCAGCGCGTCCAGCAGCGCCCGGGTGCCCGGCTCGGACCCCACCGAGACGTACGCCGCGACGACCTTCGCGTCCGCCATCCGCGGCAGCTCCAGCGCCCGCGCCGCGAGCGCCCGTTCCGACGCCCGCCGCTCGTCGTCCGTCAACCTTCTCCTCGCCCGGAGGATCTCCGCGCGCAACGTTCGCTTGGCAAGGTCGTCAGCCACTGTTTCTTCCCACCGCTCCTCGGCCGCACGAACGGTCCGGTTTTCCGCCCGAATGCAGCCATATGACGTGGAATCGAATGGAACTACCGATTCCGTACAACCCAATGGATATGGTTGCGAACATGATGAAGGCACATCCTCGGATCAGTAAGGCTGTCATCCCGGCGGCCGGTCTCGGCACGCGGTTCCTTCCCGCCACCAAGGCGACCCCCAAGGAGATGCTCCCGGTCGTGGACAAGCCGGCGATCCAGTACGTCGTCGAGGAGGCCGTCCAGGCCTGCCTGCGGGACGTGCTGATGGTCACCGGCCGCAACAAGCGCCCCCTCGAGGACCACTTCGACCGCAACTACGAGCTGGAGAACGCCCTCGAGCGCAAGGGCGACAACGACCGACTGGCCCGCGTCCAGGAGCCCACCGACCTCGCCACCATCCACTACGTCCGCCAGGGCGACCCCAGGGGCCTCGGACACGCCGTGCTCTGCGCCGCCCCGCACGTCGGTGACGAGCCCTTCGCCGTCCTGCTCGGCGACGACCTCATCGATCCGCGCGACCCGCTGCTCGCCCGCATGATCGACGTGCAGGCCGAGTACGGCGGCAGCGTCGTCGCGCTGATGGAGGTGGACCCCGCCCAGATCCACCTCTACGGCTGTGCCGCCGTCGACGTCACCAAGGACGCCGACGTGGTCCGGGTGACCGGCCTGGTGGAGAAGCCGGAGCCCTCCGACGCGCCGTCCGCCTACGCCGTCATCGGCCGCTACGTGCTCGACCCCGGCATCTTCGAGGTGCTGCGGCACACCCCGCCCGGGCGCGGCGGCGAGATCCAGCTGACCGACGCGCTCCAGCGCCTGGCGGCCGACGAGGGCACCGCCGGTCCCGTGCACGGCGTCGTCTTCAAGGGGCGCCGCTACGACACCGGGGACCGAGGCGACTATCTGCGTGCGATTGTCCGACTGGCATGCGAACGTGAGGACCTGGGACCGGACTTCCGGTCGTGGCTCCGCCGATTCGTAGCCGAGGAGATGTAACGGACTTGAGCACCACCGCGCCCCGCAGCACCGCGAGCCAGGAGGACCACGCGCCGGAGGGCCGCGCGCACGAGGACCACGCGCACGAGGAGCGTGCGCCGGAGGACCGTCTGTGGACGGTGGAGGAGCACCTCGAGGACATCCTCTCCACCGTCCGCCCCCTCGAGCCGATCGAGCTGCAGCTGCTCGACGCCCAGGGCTGCGTCCTGGTCGAGGACGTGACGGTCCCGGTCTCCCTGCCGCCCTTCGACAACAGCTCGATGGACGGCTACGCGGTACGCGTCGCGGACGTCACCGGCGCGAGCGAGCAGTACCCCGCCGTCCTCGACGTGGTCGGGGACGTGGCGGCCGGCCAGCAGCCCGGGCTGCGGGTGGGGGCCGGGCAGGCCGCCCGGATCATGACCGGCGCACCGCTGCCG
>NZ_JACADT010001125.1:0-1724 GCF_013421635.1 Streptomyces sp. UH6
GCGCCCGGGGTTCCGCATGGGCGAGTGGTGCCGCCAGGCCCGTGGCGTCGCGCCGGGGGACATCGTGGCGCTGTGCCACGAGGCGTACGGGCGCTGACCGGCCGGAACGCGGGCTCTGTCGGTGGCGCCTGGCAGACTCGCGCGGCATGAGAGAAGACGTGCGCCTACGCGATGTCGGACTCCCCGATCTGGAGGTGTTCTTCGAGCAGGAACAGGACCCCGAGGCCGCCAGGAGGGCCAACTTCCCGCCGCGTGAGCGCGAAGTGTTCATGACCCACTGGAAGACCAGGGTCCTCGGCGATCCCGACGCCCGTGTGCGGGCCGTGACGGTCGACGGGGTGCTGGCCGGGAACCTGGTCGCCTGGTCGCAGGACGGCCGGCGCTTCGTCGGGTACTGGCTGGGCCGGGAGTTCTGGGGACGGGGCATCGGCACGCGGGCCCTCGGACTCTTCCTCCGGCAGGAGACCACCCGGCCGCTGTACGCGGACCCGTACGCGGAGAACACCGGCTCGGTGAAGCTGCTGGAGCGGCACGGCTTCCGACGGGCCGGGACGGTGCGGTACGAGGGCCGCGAGCACATCATGCTGGTGCTGGACGCCTGAGCGGCAGGAGGCCCGGGGGCAGCGGGCCCCGGGCCGGCCCGGCCGACGCCTCGAGGGGTGCCGCTCTGCGCGCACCGAGCGGTCCCCGGCGGCATCAGGCGCGCGGACGCTCCAGGGTGAGCAGCAGGCCCTCGACCGCACCGGGGCCGATGCGGCCCTTCACGTCCGCCGACGTGATCGTCTTCAGCCGCCACCCCTCCTCGGCGTGCTTGTTGAGCGTCTTCTCGAGCTTGTCGCCGTCCAGCGCGTCACCTATCAGGGACTCGCGGAAGGTGACGACCTTGTACTCGTATCCGGTGGGGGTGCTCATGGGTGGGACCTCCTGAGGCGCCGCGGCCGACGTGGGCCGACATGATCCATCTGACAGGGGCACAGCCAACCACCTTCGGCGGCCGGGCGCGACGACCGGGGAGGAGGAGGGGCGTGCGAGGGCAGGCGCCACCCCGGTGGGAGGGCGGTCACCGGCGGTTCCTCGGGGTGGCCCGGGTGACGAGTTCGGTGTAGCGCGGCACGTCTCCCGCCCGGACCCGCGCCCAGGCCCGGGTGAAGAGTTCCGCCACCGGGACCCGCGGCACCGTCCGCCGGTGGTCGGAGAGCGGGTACAGGCCGGCCTTCCACTCCTCCACGGGCAGTGCGGGGGACTTCGACGGCCGCCACCCACCGGGGAGGAAGAGGGACCGTCCGGCCCGTGACCGTTTGGCCTCGACGACCAGCGGGGTCGCCGCGAGCTCGGCGCGGGCCCGCTTCAGCCGGGCGGGACTCCACCCCGTCCAGCGGGCGCAGTCACGGTCGGTGGGGTCGGGGAGGGCGAGCAGCTGGAGGTAGAGCGCCGCCGCGTCCTGCCCGAGCCCGTACTCCGCGGCGACCTCGGCCACCAGGTGCGTGACGGAGAGCAGGGGGTCCTGCGCGTGGCCGTGCGGCGTTCCCCCGCCGGTCCCCGCCGACAGCGCGCGGGTGAACTCCTCGCCGAGCAGCGTGCGCAGCGCGGACACGTCCTCCGCGGGCACCGTGGGCCACCCCGCGAGGAGGATCAGCACCGGGTCGTCGGGCCCGTCGAGCGCGGCCGGCCGGATCAGCACGTCCTCGTGACCGCCGTCGACGGCACGCAGCGACACCGCTTCG
>NZ_JACADT010001126.1:0-1723 GCF_013421635.1 Streptomyces sp. UH6
GCCGGCTCCGGCGTGAGCATCTTCAGGACGTAGCCGATCAGCAGCAGGACGGCCGCGGACGCCCCCGCCAGCAGCGGGGCCAGGACGACCGCCACGGCGGCGGCCCCGGGACCGGTCGCGTCGGCGTCCGCCCGGGTGGAAGGGCTTTCCGCCTCGGAGGAGGATTCCCGTCCCGCGTCGGCGAGGTGCCGCAGGCCCTCGCGGAGGTCGCGGTAGTGGCCGTACTCGGTGGCCGCCGCCTCCATGATCTCGTCGGCGCGCTCCAGGGCGAGCGTGCGCAGCTGCTCGCTGTTCGGGCGGCCGACGGGCCCCGCCGGGTCGGTGTACCGCGGGGTCGAGCGCAGTGCCTCGTCCAGGGCTCGCTCGAAATCGGGGCGGTCCTCGTTCCGCAGCTGCTGCGGGTGGCTGGTCATGTGCATCCCCCGATGCTCCGTAGGGCTGTGGCTCGGCATGCCGACGAGCCGTCTGGCTGGGACGGAGGGGAGCCTGCTACGGATAGTCCGATGGTAGTGCCGCGGCGGCGGGTGATGACAAGGGGATTACGGGAGGTTTCACGTTTTCGCCGCCGGACGGAAGCCGGATCGGACAACTGGCGTGACGCGTGAACAGCCTTGTGGCGCAAGGGACGTGATGGTCCGCGGCCGGTCTCGGGCCCGGCACGCGCAGCCTCGCGCAGGCGCGCGCCGGGCCCGGGCCACTGGCCCGGGCCCGGACGCTTCGTCGGGAGCCTCGTCCTCAGACGATCGGCAGGCGGCGGACCAGGAGGGTGCCGGCCATGGTGACTCCGCCGTCCATGGCGACGGCGAGTCCGTCGGCATAGATGTGCGGGCCGTCGATGAGCGGGCGGCCGTGGCCGGACTCGCCGTCCTCCGCGCCGGCCTCACCGGTGAGGTAGGGGATCGGGCTGTGGCCGTGGACGATCCGGGTGCCGCCGTAGGCGTCGAGGAGTTCACGGGCGGCCTGCGCACCGCCGGAGTCGCGGAAGGCGAACCGCTTGGTGAACTTGCGGAACAGGTCCCAGACCTCGTCCGCGTCGTTGCGGGTCAGGGTCTCCCGCACGGTGTCGTTGACCTCCTGGATGGAGCCGCCGAACTCCAGGTACGCGGTGGTGTCGGAGTGCACCAGGAGGTGGCCGTCGACCTCCTCCATCGCTGCCAGCCGGGCCATCCACTGGAGGTGGTGGTCCTGGAGGCGCTCCATGTCCGTCTTCTGGCCGCCGTTGAGCAGCCAGGCCGCCTGGAAGGTGGCGGTCCCGGCACCGGAGTTGACCGGGGTGTCGCCGTACCGCTTGGCACCGAGCAGGAGCAGTTCGTGGTTGCCCAGCAGCGCCTTGCAGTAGCCGCCGGACGCCGCGGCTTCGGCCGACAGTCGCATCACCAGCTCGATCACGCCGACGCCGTCCGGGCCCCGGTCGGTGAAGTCGCCCAGGAACCACAACCGGGTGTTGCCCGCCGACCAGTTGCCGTTCTCGTCGACGATGCCCTGGTCGCGCAGCGCGTCGAGGAGTTCGTCGAGGTAGCCGTGGACGTCGCCCACGACGTAGAGCGGGCCGGGAGCGGGCTGCCCGGCGGCCGGAGCCTCCGCGGCGGCGGGGGCTCCGGCCGCCGACGGGGTGAGCTGCAGCGTGTCTCCACGGCGGATCACCGGGAGGTTCCGCTCGGTCGGGGTGTACCCGTCGGGCGGTCCGTCCGGGAAGGCCTCCGGGGGCACGGACCCGGGATGG
>NZ_JACADT010001127.1:0-1720 GCF_013421635.1 Streptomyces sp. UH6
TTGCCGACGAGGGTCATGGCGATGTCGAGGCGGCGTTTCATGCCTCCGGAGTAGGTGGAGGCGGGCTTGGCGGCCGCGTCGAGCAGGTCGAAGCGCTCCAGCAGTTCCGTGGTGGCCCGCCGGCCCTCCGCCTTGGAGAGGTGGTGGAGGTCGGCCATGAGGAGCATGTTCTCCTCGCCGGTGATCAGGCCGTCCACGGCGGAGAACTGGCCGGTGACGCCGATCGCCGCCCGCACGGCCTGTCCGGCCGTGGCGACGTCGTGGCCCGCGACCTGTGCCCGTCCGCCGTCGGCCGCTGTCAGGGTGGAGAGGATCTTCACCACGGTGGTCTTGCCGGCCCCGTTCGGGCCGAGCAGCGCGAACACGGAACCGGCGGGGATGCGCAGGTCGATGCCGTCGAGGACGGTCTTGTCCCCGTAGGACTTGCGCAGGCCCACCGCGGAAACGGCCACGGGGGACTGGACACCGGCCTTGCTACTGGACGTGGGCATGACAGATGAAGGCATGAAGCCCTCCGTTTCGCGGGGTTTCGAAGAAGTGGTCTGTTCGCAGGAGTGAGGTGTACGGAGGGGCTGGGTGACCCGCTCGGGCGGGCGGCTGCGCGGAGGAGCGGGCGCGGATCCCCGAGGGGTCCGTGGAGTACGGACCGGTACGGACCCCTCGGTCGGCGGACCTCAGACGCGGGCGTGGCGGATGTCGATGTTGCCGTGCCGGGTGCGGGCGCGGACCTTGACGGTGTCCTCCGCCTGCTCGGGGGCGTCGGACGCGGTGAGGTTGTTGCGCACCTGGCCGGAGGTGGAGCTGACGTCGAGCCATGCGGCGGTCCCCTCCCGGACGCCGACCTCGATGGCGCCGAAGGACGTCTCCAGCTGGGCCGTTCCCCGGGCCACTTCGCCCACGCGCAGGGTTCCGTGCGCGGTGATCGCGGTGACCGAGTCCTCGACGCGCCGGATGTCGATGTCGCCGTTGGCGCCGCGGACCCGCAGTTCGCCGGTCGCGGCCTCGACGGTCGTGCTGCCGTGCGAGTTCTTCAGGACCGCGGGTCCGTCGAGCACGCCGACGCGCAGGCTGCCGGAGCTCGTGGTGATCTCGGCCGAGCCCTCGACGCGGTCCACGGTGATGGAGCCGTGCGAAGCGGTCAGCTTCAGCGGGCCGGTGGTGTCGAACCGGGCGTCACCGGCGGAGGTCTTGGCGCTCACCTTGCCGAGTCGGCCCTCGCCGAGCACCTGGGTCCAGGAGCCGGTCACGTCGAGGTGCGAGCCCGTGGGCAGTTCGACGGTCACGTCGACGACGCCGGTACGGCCGAGCAGGCGGCCGGACTTGGGCGTCCTGACCGTCAGCGCGCCGTTCGCGTAGCGGACCTCGGTCTGGTCGGCCGCCCGGGTGTCCAGGTCCCGCTCGGGGTCGCGGGGGCGCACCTCGACGACGGTGTCGGAGCGGTCGCTCGCGGTGAACTGGATGGAACCGGCCTCCACGGTCGCGGTGACCGAGATGGGCGAGGGGGTGTCGAAAGAAGGCATGGCTGTCCCGTCCTCATGGGTCTTCGTGACGTCCCCGCAGGTGGGACGTGGTGTGGGTGGAAGTGGCTGTGGTGCGGGATGAGCGGTGCGCTTGGGTGGTGCGGGTGCGGGTGCGGGTGCGGGTGCGGGTGCGGGTGCGGGTGCGGGTGCGGCGGTGCGGGCCGGGTGTGGCCGGCTAGCGCACCCAGCCGGTGAAGCTC
>NZ_JACADT010001128.1:0-1719 GCF_013421635.1 Streptomyces sp. UH6
CTGAGACCGCTCACCGCCGTGGAGGCGCTGGCCGCCGCGCTGACCGGCGGGACCGAGGTGCAGGGCGCCGAGGTGCCCGTGCTGCCCGACGACCGGCTGGTCGAGATCGCCCGCCGCCTCACCGAACCCGGGCGCGGCGACGACACCGACGTCACCCGGCCACCGGTCGCGCTCACCGCCACCCTGCGCGACTACCAGCTGCGCGGCCTGACCTGGCTGCACCGCCTCACCTCGCTCGGCCTCGGCGGCTGCCTCGCCGACGACATGGGCCTGGGCAAGACCGTGCAGCTGATCGCCCTCCACCTGCTGCGGCACGAGCGCGGCGAGACCACCGGCGGTCCCACCCTGGTGGTCTGCCCGGCCTCGCTCCTCGGCAACTGGGAGCGCGAGGTGAAGCGTTTCGCCCCCGGCACCCCGGTCCGCCGCCACCACGGTCCCGGCCGTGACCTCGAGGGCGTCAAGGACGGCTTCGTCCTCACCACCTACGGCACCATGCGCCTGGACGCCCCCCAGCTCGCCGCCGTCCACTGGGACCTGGTCGTCGCCGACGAGGCCCAGCACGTCAAGAACGCCTACTCCTCCACCGCCAAGGCGCTGCGCCGCATCGGCCGCGACGCCGTCCGGATCGCCCTCACCGGTACCCCGGTGGAGAACAACCTCTCCGAGCTCTGGTCGATCCTCGACTGGACCACCCCCGGACTCCTGGGCGGCCACACCCGGTTCAGACGCCGCTGGATCGCCCGCATCGACGCCGAACGCACCGGCGGCGCCGCCGCGGCGGGCACCGGGGAGTGGTCCGCCGCCGAGCAACTGTCGGCGCTGGTGAGCCCGTTCCTGCTGAGGCGACGCAAGAGCGACCCCGGCATCGCCCCCGAGCTGCCGCCCAAGACGGAGACCGACCGCCCCGTCCCCCTCACCGCGGAACAGGCCGCGCTCTACCGCGCCCAGGTCGAGCGGGCCATGGCGCGGATCCGCGCCGCCGGCGAACAGGACGGCGGCGACGGGGCGTTCGCCCGGGCCGGAATGGTGCTCCGGCTGCTCACCTCGCTCAAGCAGATCTGCAACCACCCCGCGCAGTTCCTCAAGGAGGACCCCGCCCAGGCCCCGCTCGCGGGCCGGTCCGGCAAGCTGGAACTGCTCGACGAACTGCTCGGCACCATCCTCGCCGAGGACGGCGCCGCCCTGGTCTTCACCCAGTACGTCACCATGGCCCGGCTCCTGGAACGCCACCTCGCCGCACGCGGGATCCCCGCCCTGCTGCTCCACGGCGGCACCCCGGTCGCCGAACGGGAGCGGCTGGTGCGGCGGTTCCAGGACGGCGAGGCGCCCGTCTTCCTGCTCTCGCTCAAGGCGGCCGGCACCGGCCTCAACCTGACCCGCGCCGACCACGTCGTCCACTACGACCGCTGGTGGAACCCGGCCGTCGAGGCGCAGGCCACCGACCGCGCCCACCGCATCGGGCAGACCCGGCCGGTGCAGGTGCACCGGATGATCGTCGAGGGCACCGTCGAGGACCGCATCGCCGCCCTCCTGGAGGCGAAGAAGGAACTGGCCGACGCCGTCCTCGGCTCGGGCGAGCAGGCGCTCGCCCGGCTGTCCGACGACGAACTGGCCGATCTGGTAGCGCTGAGGAGCAGCCGATGAACGACGCCGCGGTACCACCGGCCGGGTCACCGCGGGCCCGGACCCTCGCCGGGTTCCCCGCCCGCCGAGGCGGCC
>NZ_JACADT010001129.1:0-1710 GCF_013421635.1 Streptomyces sp. UH6
TGCGGGCGAACCGTTCCTGGGTGGCGCGGACCGCCTCGGGGTCGAGGCCGTCCAGGATGCGGTCCGCCTCGGCCCACGCCTCGGCGGCGGTGTCGCGGGTGATGACGTGCAGCCGCAGCCCGAACCGCACGGTGCGGCCGGCGTCCGCCGCCTTGGCCCGGAGGCGGTCGATGCGCTCGGCGACGGCGGCCGGGGGCTCGCCCCAGAGCAGCTGGACGTCGGCGTGGTGCGCGGCGACGTCCTCGGCGGCCGGCGAGGCGCCGCCGAAGTAGAGCGGCACCGGGGTGGCGACGGCCGGGTTCTCCAGCCGGGCCCCCGTCACCCGCACGTGGGCCCCGTCGTGGTCGACCGGCTCGCCCGCCAGCAGGTCCCGGATCACCCGCATGAGTTCACCGGTGCGGGCGTAGCGCTCGTCCTTGGACAGGTGGTCGCCGTAGGCCCGCTGCTCGACCGGATCGCCGCCGGTGACCGCGTTCAGCGCGATGCGGTCGCCGAACAGCCTGCGGAAGGTGTCGGCCTGCTGGGCGATCAGCGTGGGGCCGGTCAGCCCGGCGCGGAAGGCGACGAGGAAGCCGATCCGCTCGGTGACCGCGGCGACGGCCGACGTCAGCACCCAGGGGTCCACACAGCCGAGACCCACCGGGGTGAGCAGCTTCTCGAAGCCGGCCCGTTCGGCCGCGCGGGCGACCTGGGCCAGGTACCCGAGGTCGGCGGGACGCCGGGTGGCCGACCGGGACCGCGACTGGACGGCGGTCACTCCGCCGGGATCACGGCCGTCGCCGCCGGTGGGCAGGAACCAGTGCAGGACGGGAGCAGGGCGCGCAGACATGCGAGTGGACCTCGGGGAGGGGTGAGCGGGCGGCGGCGCCCGGAACGGCGGCCACGGGAGGGGGCTGCGGGCGCGCGGACGCGCCGTCACCGGGGAACGGGGAAAGGGGAGATGCGCCGTCGGAGCGGGAAGGGTCCCGTCAGCGCGGCGGAGGGGTGCGCGCGGTCAGCGACAGGCGGCGCGGCACCGGCGGCCGACCCGACACAGCATCCCGGCGACACGCAGAAGATCCACGTGGCGGCGGGAGACGAGGAAGGGGGCCATGGGCGCATTCTGGCCCGCCCGTCGCGCACACATCAAGCCAAGTCCGCGATACGGACGCCGGTCTCTCCTGTCGGACACCATCGCGTGCGTCCGCGGTCCGTTGACGCCCGGGGTGCCCCGTGCTTCCATCGCCCCATGCCGCACCGGAGGCTTCTGACCCGCCGTCGCGCCGTGGATCTGGTCCGCGTCGCGGCCGCGTTGTGTCGCCTCGACGGCTGACCGGACGCCTCCCCGCTCCGCTCCCACCGGCCCACCCCGCTCCGGGCCGGTAACCGCCGCCGGTTCCCGGCCCGTCGCCGGTTCCGTGCCCGAAGGCCGGTTCCCCGCCGGACGCAGGTTCCCTGCCGGCAGGTCCCGCACCGGTCGCCGGTTCCGAACCGGTCGCCGGTGCGGCTCCGGCGCCGGATCCTCCGCGGCGCGTGACCCGTTCCGTCCTTCCGTCGTTCGCCCCCTCGGCGTTACGCATCCCGACGTTCCCGCGAGGAGCACCATGCCGCCCCTTCCGCCCGCGCACCGTGACGAGACCTCCTACGACCGGCGCAGACTGCGCCAATGGCTGGCCGGCGAGGCCAGGACCGACGTCTCCCGCCGCCACCTGCTGACCCTGCTGGCCGCGA
>NZ_JACADT010000113.1:0-9928 GCF_013421635.1 Streptomyces sp. UH6
TCGGCAAGGCCGTGCGCCAGCAGTACGGGGCGGTCCGCGAACAGACGCATCCGGGCGCGTTCCCGGCCTGACGGGCCCGCGAGCACGCACCCCGCGCCCGCCCCCCGGGGTGGGGCCCGCACCCCCACGGCTGAACCCTGACCCGGTTTTGGCCCGCGCTTGGCTCAATCGACTTGAGGTAACACCACCGGAGTGTCCGACGATAGGCGGCGTGGGGTCCGCACAGGCGGTCCCCTTCTCGTCGGCCTCTCGAAAGTATCGGCGTGCTCATACGACTCCTCAGGGCCCACCTGCGGCCCTACCGCACACAGATCGCCGTCGTCGTGGTGCTGCAGTTGCTGCAGACCTGCGCGACCCTCTACCTGCCCACCCTCAACGCCGACATCATCGACGACGGCGTGGTGAAGGGCGACACGGGTTACATCCTGACGTTCGGCGCCCTGATGCTGGGGATCTCCCTGGCCCAGGTCGCCTGCAACATCGGCGCCGTCCACTTCGGCGCGCGGACCGCCGCCGCGCTGGGACGTGACATGCGGGCCGCCGTGTTCGACCGGGTGCAGTCGTTCTCGGCCCGCGAGCTGGGCCGGTTCGGCGCCCCGTCACTGATCACCCGGACCACCAACGACGTCCAGCAGATCCAGATGCTGGCGCTGATGACGTTCACCCTGATGGTGTCCGCGCCGATCATGGGCGTGGGCGGCGTGATCATGTCCCTGGGCCTGGACGTGCCGCTGTCCGGCGTGCTGCTGGCGGTGCTGCCGGTGATGGGGGTGGCGCTGACCCTGATGATCCGCCTGCTGCGGCCGCTGTTCAGGACCATGCAGGAGCGGCTGGACTCGGTCAACCGGGTGCTGCGGGAGCAGATCACCGGCAACCGGGTGATCCGCGCGTTCGTCCGCGACGAGTACGAGCAGCGGCGGTTCCGGAAGGCCAACCAGGACCTGACCGAGGTCGCCCTCGGGACGGGCAACCTGATGGCGCTGATGTTCCCCGTCGTGATGACGGTGGTGAACCTGGCGTCGATCGCGGTGATCTGGTTCGGCGCCCACCGGATCGACTCGGGCTCCATGGGCATCGGCGACCTGACGGCGTTCCTGGCCTACCTGATGCAGACCGTCATGTCGGTGATGATGGCCACCTTCATGTTCATGATGGTGCCGCGCGCGGAGGTCTGCGCCGAGCGCATCCAGGAGGTCCTGGAGACGGAGTCGAGCGTGGTGCCCCCGACCGCCGGGGTGAGCGAGCTGCGCGCGAGCGGCACGCTGGAGCTGCGCGGGGCCGGCTTCCGGTATCCGGGCGCCGAGGAGCCGGTGCTGAAGGGCATCGACCTGCTGGCCCGGCCGGGGGAGATCACGGCGGTGATCGGTTCGACCGGCTCCGGCAAGTCGACGCTGCTGGGCCTGGTGCCCCGCCTGTTCGACACCACCGAGGGCGAGGTCCTGGTCGACGGGGTGGACGTCCGGGAGATCGACCCCCGGGTGCTGGCCCGCACGGTGTCCCTGGTCCCGCAGAAGCCGTACCTGTTCGCCGGGACGGTGGCGTCCAACCTGCGCTACGGCAACCCGGACGCCACCGACGAGGAGCTGTGGCACGCGCTGGAGGTGGCGCAGGCCGAGGAGTTCGTCCGGACGCTGGAGGGCGGCCTCGACGCCCCCGTCGCACAGGGCGGCTCCAACGTCTCGGGCGGTCAGCGGCAGCGGCTGGCGATCGCCCGGACCCTGGTGCAGCGGCCGGAGATCTACCTCTTCGACGACTCCTTCTCGGCCCTGGACTACGCCACCGACGCCGCGCTGCGGGCGGCGCTGACGCGGGAGACCGCCGGGGCGACCGTGGTGATCGTGGCCCAGCGGGTGTCCACGATCAGGGACGCGGACCGCATCGTGGTGCTGGACGAGGGCCGGGTGGTCGGCGCGGGCCGGCACGCCGAGCTGATGGCGGACAACGAGACCTACCGGGAGATCGTGCTCTCCCAGCTGACGGAAGCGGAGGCAGCCTGATGGCCGGGCCTGCGGGGCGGATGATGGCCGGGACCGGCCCGGACAACCGGTCGATGGACTTCAAGGGGTCGACCAGACGGCTGCTGGCGCAGTTCAAGCCCGAGCGGGCGGGCCTGTGGGTGATGCTCGCCTCGGTCGTGGTGAGCGTGGCGCTGACGGTGACCGGTCCGAAGATCCTGGGGCACGCGACCGACATGGTCTTCTCGGGGATCGTCGGCCGCCAGATGCCGGCGGGCGCCTCCAAGGAGCAGGTGCTCGAGGCCATGCGGGCGCGCGGCGAGGACGGCGTCGCGGACATGCTGGGCGGGGTGGACTTCACGCCGGGCGAGGGCATCGACTTCGCTGCGGTGGGCCAGGTGCTGCTGCTGGCCCTCGGCATGTTCGTGGCGGCCGGTCTGCTGATGGCGGTGGCCACCCGGATGGTCAACCGCGCGGTGAACCGGACGATGTTCCGGATGCGCGAGGACGTGCAGACGAAGCTGTCGCGGCTGCCGCTGTCGTACTTCGACAAGCGGCAGCGCGGCGAGGTGCTGAGCCGGGCGACCAACGACATCGACAACCTGGGGCAGACGCTGCAGCAGTCGATGGGGCAGCTGGTCAACGCGATCCTGTCCATCGTGGGCGTGCTGGTGATGATGTTCTGGGTGTCCTGGCTGCTGGCGCTGGTGGCGCTGGTGACGGTCCCGCTGTCGTTCGTGGTGGCGACCAGGGTCGGCAAGCGGTCCCAGCCGCACTTCGTGGCGCAGTGGCGCACCACCGGGCAGCTGAACGCGCACATCGAGGAGATGTACACCGGGCACGCGCTGGTGAAGGTGTTCGGCCGGCAGGAGGAGTCGGCGCGCACGTTCGCCGAGCACAACGAGGAGCTGTACCAGGCCGGGTTCAAGGCGCAGTTCATGAGCGGTGTCATGCAGCCGCTGATGATGTTCGTCTCCAACCTGAACTACGTCCTGGTGGCCGTGGTCGGCGGTCTGCGGGTGGCGTCGGGCTCGCTGTCGATCGGCGACGTGCAGGCGTTCATCCAGTACTCGCGGCAGTTCTCGATGCCGCTGACGCAGGTGGCGTCGATGGCCAACCTGGTGCAGTCGGGCGTCGCCTCCGCGGAGCGGGTCTTCGAGCTGCTGGACGCCGAGGAGCAGGAGGCGGACCCGATCCCGGGCGTGCGCCCGGAGGAGCTGCGCGGCCGGGTCGGGTTCGAGCAGGTGTCGTTCCGCTACGCCCCGGACAAGCCGCTGATCGAGGACCTGTCGCTGACGGTGGAGCCGGGGCACACGGTGGCGATCGTCGGCCCGACCGGCGCCGGCAAGACGACGCTGGTCAACCTGCTGATGCGCTTCTACGAGGTCACCGGCGGCCGGATCACGCTGGACGGCGTGGACGTCGCCACCATGTCGCGCGACGAGCTGCGGTCCGCGATCGGCATGGTGCTCCAGGACACCTGGCTGTTCGGCGGGACGATCGCGGAGAACATCGCCTACGGCGCGCCCGGTGAGGTGACCCGCGGCGACGTGGAGGAGGCGGCGCGGGCCGCCCACGCGGACCGGTTCGTCAGGACCCTGCCGGACGGCTACGACACGGTGATCGACGGCGAGGGCGCGGGGGTGAGCGCGGGCGAGAAGCAGCTGATCACGATCGCCCGGGCCTTCCTCTCCGACCCGGTGATCCTGGTGCTGGACGAGGCGACCAGTTCCGTCGACACGCGCACCGAGGTGCTGATCCAGAAGGCGATGGCGAAGCTGGCGCACGGCCGGACCTCGTTCGTGATCGCCCACCGGCTCTCGACGATCCGGGACGCGGACACCATCCTGGTGATGGAGGACGGCGCGATCGTCGAACAGGGCCGCCACGCCCAGCTGCTGGCGGCGGGCGGGGCCTACGCCCGCCTCTACCAGGCGCAGTTCGCCCAGGCGGTCGCCGAGGTGGAGTGACCCCGGCAACGGTTCGGCCCCACCCGCCTGGCGGGTGGGGCCGAACCGTTCGTCTCGAGTGGGCCGGAGGAGAACGCACCTCCCGCCACTTCTAAGGTATAGCGCAAGGGGGGCCTTGCGGCAAGGCCCCCCTCGTGCCACACAATCGCTGCTCCGCGCCGGTGTCCACGGGCGCGCGACCGCCACCTGCCACGGAGCTGAATGGTGAACCCCCCTGCCCTGCCCACCCGCGTCTTCGACCTGCCCGAGCGGCTGGCGGCCAAGGCCGACCCCCGGCTGATCGCCGGCGACGAGCGGCACTTCGCCGAGGTCGCGGCCACCCTGGAACAGGCGGTCGCCGAGCTGTCCGGCCGGCTCGACGCCGAGCGGCGGGCGCCCGGCGGTGTGGGCCGGGAGGCGATGGAGCGGGACCTGGAGATCCACCGGCTCACCGCGCGGCTGCGGGCCCTGCGCCGTTTCGGGCTCGACCTGTGCCTGGGCCGGATGGTGCCGGCCGGCGAGGAGGAGCCCGTCTACGTCGGGCGGCTGGGCCTCACCGACAGTTCGGGCCGCCGGCTGCTGATCGACTGGCGCTCCCCCGCCGCCGAACCGTTCTTCGCGGCGACGCACGCCAGCCCGATGGGTCTGGCCGGCCGTCGCCGGTACCGGTGGTCCCGGGGCAGGATCAGCGACTACTGGGACGAGGTGTTCACCGCCGACGGCCTGGCGGAGCAGCACGCGGCGCTGGACGACCAGTCCGCCTTCATCGCCAGTCTCGGCGCCAACCGGTCCTCGCGGATGCGGGACGTGCTCGCCACCATCCAGGCCGACCAGGACGCCGTGATCCGCGCGGGCTCCCGGGGCGCGCTGGTGGTCGACGGCGGGCCGGGCACCGGCAAGACCGTCGTCGCCCTGCACCGGTCCGCGTACCTGCTGTACTCCGATCCGCGGCTCGGGCACCGCCGGGGCGGGGTGCTGTTCGTGGGCCCGCACCAGCCGTACCTGAACTACGTCGCCGACGTGCTGCCCAGCCTCGGCGAGGAGGGCGTGCGCACCTGCACCCTGCGCGACCTGGTCGCCGAGGGGGCACGGGCGGTGCCCGAGCCGGACCCGGAGGCCGCCCGGCTGAAGTCGTCGGTGGAGATGGTGGGGGCGATCGAGAAGGCCGTGCGGTTCTACGAGTCGCCGCCCACCGAGGGGATGACGGTGACCACGCCCTGGGGCGAGGTGCCGCTGAGCGCCGCCGACTGGGCGGAGGCGTTCTCGGCGGCCGAGCCCGGCACCCCGCACAACGAGGCCCGCGAGCAGATCTGGGACGAACTGGTCGCGATGCTCCAGGGCAGGATCAGGGCCGAGATCCCCGCCGTGCTGTTCCGCCGGGCGCTGGCGAACGACGCCGAGCTGACCGGGGCGCTGAGCGCGGCGTGGCCGCTCGTCGAGGCGGCCGACCTGGTCGGCGACCTGTGGACGGTGCCCGCCTACCTGCGGCTGTGCGCGCCCTGGCTGGGTCCCGACGAGGTGCGTCTGCTGCAGCGGAAGGCGCCGGACGCGTGGACGGTCTGCGACCTGCCGCTGCTGGACGCCGCGCGCCAGCGGCTGGGCGATCCGCGGACCGCTGTGCGCAAGCGCCGCCACAAGGCATCCGTCGCCGCCGAGCGGGAGCGGATGGCGGGGGTCATCGACAGCGTGGTGGCGGCCGACCCGGACGGCGAGGGCGCGGTGACCATGCTGGCCGGGGAGGACCTCAGGGAGAGCCTGGTCGACGACTCAGCCCTGCCGTCCCACGCCGGCGACCCGCTGGCGGGTCCGTTCGCCCACGTGGTGGTGGACGAGGCGCAGGAGCTGACCGACGCGGAGTGGCAGATGCTGCTGCTGCGCTGCCCGTCCCGCAGTTTCACCGTGGTCGGCGACCGCGCCCAGGCCCGGCACGGCTTCACCGAGTCCTGGCGGGAGCGGCTGCGCCGGGTCGGGCTGGACCGGGTGGAGATGGCGTCGCTGAGCATCAACTACCGGACGCCGCAGGAGGTCATGACGGAGGCGGAGCCGGTGATCCGGGCCGCGATCCCGGACGCCAACGTGCCCACGTCGGTCCGTGCCTCCGGCATCCCGGTCCGCTACGGGCGGGTGGCGGAGCTGCGGGACGTCCTCGGGGAGTGGCTCGACGCCAACGAGGACGGGACCGCCTGCGTCATCGGCGACCCCGCCTTCCGGGAGACGCCCCGCGTCCGGTCGCTCACCCCCGAACTGGCGAAGGGGCTGGAGTTCGACCTGGTGGTGCTGGTCGAACCGGAGCGGTTCGGCGAGGGCGTCGCGGGCGCGGTGGACCGCTACGTCGCCATGACGCGGGCCACCCAGCGGCTCGTCGTGCTCACGGACCGGCCCGGCGGGCCGGCCGCGGATCAGTCGAGGTAGCCGCGCAGCTGCTCGGCGAAGGTGTGGTCGCGCAGCTTGCTCAGCGTCTTGGACTCGATCTGCCGGATCCGCTCCCGGGTGACGCCGAAGAGCCGGCCGATCTCCTCGAGGGTGCGGGGGCGGCCGTCGACCAGCCCGTAGCGGAGCTGGACCACCCGGCGCTCCCGCTCGTTGAGGGTGGACAGCACCGCCTCCAGGTGCTGGCGCAGCAGGATGAACGACGCCGTCTCGACCGGGGAGACGGCGTCGCCGTCCTCGATGAGATCGCCTAAGGCGACGTCCTCCTCCTCGCCGACCGGGGCGTGCAGGGAGACCGGTTCCTGCGCGAGCCGCAGCACCTCCCGGACCCGCTCGCCGGTCAGGTCGAGGTGGGCGGCGACCTCCTCCGCGGTGGGTTCGCAGCCGCGCTCCTGGAGCATCCGGCGCTGCACCCGCACCACGCGGTTGATCAGCTCGACCACGTGGACCGGGACCCGGATGGTGCGGGCCTGGTCGGCGAGGGCGCGGGACATGGCCTGGCGGATCCACCAGGTGGCGTAGGTGGAGAACTTGTAGCCGCGGGCGTAGTCGAACTTCTCCACCGCGCGGATCAGGCCGAGGTTGCCCTCCTGGACCAGGTCCAGCATGGTCAGCCCCCGGCCGACGTACCGCTTGGCGACCGACACGACCAGCCGGAGGTTGGCCTCGATCAGGCGGCGCTTGGCGAGGCGGCCCATCACCACCAGCCGGTCCAGGTCGTGCGCGAGCCGGCTGTCCAGGTCCGGGGTGCGGCTCAGCTTCTCCTCCGCGAACAGTCCCGCCTCGACCCTGCGGGCCAGCTCGACCTCCTCCGCGGCGCTGAGCAGCGGGATGCGGCCGATCTCGCGGAGGTACTGCCGGAACAGGTCCGCGGAGGGCCCCGCCGCCTGCGCCCGGCGGCGCGCGGCGCCCCGCTCCTCCGGCTCGGCCGGCTCCACGGGCTCCAGGGCCTCCACCGGTTCCGCGGGCTCCAGGGCCTCCACCGGCTCCGCGGACTCCAGGGCCTCCACGGGTTCCACGGGTTCCACCGGCCCCGCCGGCTCGTCGAACGGGGCGACCTGCGCCTCGGGGTGGTGTGCGGCACGGTCCTGCTGGGGCACCGCCGGCAGGACCGGCGCGCCGGTGTCGCCGAGGACGCGCGAGGGTCCGGTGGTGTGGGTGAGGGTCTGGGTCTGCACGCGTGCGACCTCCAGGGGGAATCGCTGCTGGGCGGTGCGGCAGCGCTTGCGTCTGTGGGCGACTGCGGGAGCTGGCGCCGGGCGGCTCGGCCGCGCCGTGGGTGCGGGCCGGGCGTGCTCCGGTACTCGGCGCCGGACTCAGTGTGGCGTAGGACACAGCCCCCTCACGAGGGTCGTGCGCCGACTTTCTGGGACCGGTGCGTGACGGCTTGATTACCCGCTGGACGCAAAACTCATGTGCGCCCCAGGAAATCCCTCTGTAATGATCAGCCGATGTCCCGTTCTTCCTACGAAGCGCATCTGACCGTCCGGTGCGCGGGCGGCGCCGCACTGGACCGGCTGCGTGGCTGGTCGACGGCGCGCGGCCTCAAGCTGACCCACGTGGTGCTGGCGCGCGGGCGTACGCCGTCCCAGCCGATGCTGACCCTGCGCCATGCCGCCTCCTACGGTGGCCAGTTGGCGCGGGCCCGGGAGGTGGCCGCGGAGCTGGAGGCGGACGGCTTCCCCGTGGTCCGGGTGAAGGTCGAGTCGGATCCCTGGGCGCCGGAGGTGCCGCGCGAACCCTGCGGCGGCGACCGGCACTTCGAGCACCACGTGAAGCTGCGCCTGCCCGCGGGCGCCGACCTGCCGGAACTCGCCGCCCGGGTCGCGCCGCACGGCGCCCACCTCTCCTGGAACGCCCGCCGGGTCACCGGCGCGGGCCACCACGAGCGGTTCGTCACCCAGCGCTGCCGGGACGTGGACGCGGACGGCGCGGGGCGGGCGCTGGAGGCGCTGCTGGGGAGCCTGTCGGGGCTGGAAGTGCTGGACGTGGAGCGGGAGTTCGTGCTGTACGACAGCGACGCGTCGGTGGACGCGGGATGGCTGGAGGAGATCGGCGAAGGAGCCGCGGGATGAGCGCGCCCAGGAATCCGTGGAAGAACCCTCGGTACCACGACCTGCCGGACACCTTGAGCTGGGTGGACGCGGACGGGGTGACCCAGCAGCCGGTCTTCGACCCGGCGATGAAGCACCGCACGGACGCCTACCGGGCCTCGGAGCCCCGCTTCGAGCACGCCCGGCAGGGCGTGCGGTGGCGTGCCGCGCGGCGGCGGGCGCTGGACCTGGTGCTGGAGGCGGTGGCCGGGTCCGCGTGGTCCGAGGCGCTGGTGCTGCGCGGCAGCGCGCTGATGGCGCTCCGGTTCGGCGAGGAGGCCCGCGAGCCGGGTGACCTGGACTTCGTGGTGGCGCCGCACACGCGGCGGATGGAGGACCCCGGCACGCCCCGGATGCTCGAGGAGATCGCCCGGGCCGCGCAGTCCCTGTCCGGGTGGGAGGCCGCCTGCCCGGAGATCCACGCGGACGGCGCGGTGACGGAGGACATCTGGACCTACGAGCGGGTGCCGGGCCGCCGGATGGTGCTGCCGTGGTCGGCGCCCGAGGCGTCCGGCCTGCCCGGCGGCACGGTGCAACTGGACTTCGTCTTCAACGAGGAGCTGCTCCAGGAACCGGAGGCGGTGGCGCTGCCCGGCGGCACCACGGTGCGGGCGGCGACGCTCGAACTGTCCCTGGCCTGGAAGGTGCTCTGGCTGCTCTCCGACCGCTACCCACAGGGCAAGGACCTCTACGACGCGGTGCTGCTGGCCGAACGCGTGCCGCTGTCACGGGAGTTGCTGCGGCCGGTGCTGGAGCGGTGCGAGGACTGGCCGTACTTGAGGAGCCTGGGACGGCTGACGCGCGCGCACCTGGCCGCGCAGCTGGCGGACGTCCAGTGGGCGGAGTTCGTCGTCGACCATCCGCCGTTCGAGGGCCGCCGGCAGGAGTACACGGACCGGTTGCTCGACGCACTGGAGCCCACCCTGGGGCTCGAGTTGACCTGAGGGGCGCCGACAGCCCGCGAGGGCGGTCGCGCCGACAGCCCTCGCAGGCGGCCCGGTTCCGGCTAGAGCGCGGCCGCGCCGCGCTCCCGCAGGGCCTGGCCGTACTGCTGGAGCACCCACACCTCGTTCTGCACCGCGGCGAGCTGCGCCGGGTCGCCCTGGTGGCCGAGGCGGGCCAGGCTGCTCTGGATCTCACTGATGCGGCGGTCCACCGCGCGGCGGCGGACCGCGACCAGCTGCTCCCCGGCGTAGTTCTCGTCCACCGGGCGGCGGACCATGATCGCCTCGACGGCCAGCTCGGTGACCATGGACCGCACGGTGTCGTCGGGGGCGGCGTCGCGGACCCGGATCAGGTACTCCTGCGGGTCCCGCGCGCCGGCCTCGGCGCCGCCCGCGTCCATGACGGCCTGGCGGACCGCCGCGTAGGGCGGGGCGGTGAACTCGTCGACGCCGTAGGCGTCGAACGCCGGGGCGACCAGCTCGGGCCGTTGCAGGGCGAGCTTGATCAGCTCGCGCTCGGTGGCGTGCACCGGGTTGCGGAGGTTGAGCGGGGGGCC
>NZ_JACADT010001130.1:0-1707 GCF_013421635.1 Streptomyces sp. UH6
ACTCCGCCCGGCCCCAGCCGGCCCGTACACCAACGCGCCCGAGCGCGTCAGGAGGACCATGAACCACAGAACGCGCACCGCCCTGGCGACCGCCGCCGCGGCCGTGCTCACCGGCGGCCTGCTCACCGTGGCGACCGCCACCACCGCGGTCGCCGCCGACTCGGCCACCGTGCTGCGGCCGGACTTCAACTGCGACGGGAAGGGCGACGTCGTCACCGGCGCGATGCTGGCGCACGTCGGCGGCAAGGCCGAGGCCGGCCAGATCGTCGCCCTCTACGGCAGCAGCACCGGGATCTCCGCCACCAAGCGCACCGTGATCAGTCAGGACACGGCCGGAGTGCCCGGCGCCGCCGAGGCCGGGGACCGCTTCGGCCTGGACACCGCCTTCGGCGACTTCGACAAGGACGGCTGCGACGACCTCGCGGTCGGCGCGCCCGGCGAGGACGTGTCCGGCGACGTGGACGCCGGCTCGGTCACCATCCTGTGGGGTTCCGCCTCCGGCCTGACCGGCAGCGGCTCCATCACCGTGAAGGACCCGGCCTCCAGCTCCCACGACCAGTGGGGCAACACCCTCGCGATCGGCGACTTCGACCGCGACGGCCAGGCCGACCTCGCGGCCACGACCACCAAGACCAAGCTCTACGTCTACCGGGGCGGCATCACCAGGGCCGGTGCCACCGGCGGCTGGTACGGGGTCGTCACGCCGCTCTACACCGGGCAGCCCGACCCGCAGGAGGACATCCCGCCGATCAACATCCACGCCGGGGACGTCACCGGGGACGGCGCCACGGACCTGGTCGTCGACGGCATGGAGTTCGACGAGTACGACGGCTACCCGCACAACTACCTGTTCCTCGGCGGCAAGTCCGGCCTCCAGGCGGAGAGCTACCAGGAGCTGCGCCCCGGCGTCGTCACCGCGATCGGCGACATCGACCGCGACGGCTTCGGCGACATCGTCAGCGGCGCCGAGTGGAACGAGTCCGACGGGTACGGCGCCACCCCGTACGGCGCCCGCGGCGGCCAGGTCTGGATCACCTACGGCACCGGCACCGGCGTCGACGAGATCACCGCCATCAACCAGGACACCTCCGGCGTCCCCGGGGCCTCCGAGACCGACGACCGGTTCGGCTTCGAGCTGGACCTCGGCGACGTCAACAAGGACGGCTACCTCGACCTCGCGGTCGGCGTCCCCGGCGAGGACGTCGACGGCTACGAGGACGCCGGCAGCATCGTCGTCCTCTACGGCTCCGCCGCCGGCATCACCGGCGCCGGCTCGCAGTCCTTCCACCAGGACACGGCCGGCTTCCCCGGGGGCAACGAGGACAACGACAACCTGGGCATGGACGTGAAGCTCGACGACGTCACCGGCGACGGCCGCGCCGACCTGGTCGCCGGCTCCTGGGAGAACGACAACGGCTCGGTGGTCTACCTGCCGGTGAACACCACCACCGGCAAGATCACCACCACCGGCTCGCGCTCCCTGTCCCCCACCGCCGTCGGTGTCTCCACCTCCGGCTACCCGGGCTTCGGCGTCAACTTCGCCGACTGACCGACCCTGCGGGAGACGACCCCCGGCGGGGCACGACGGTGCCCCGCCGGGGGTCCGGTGCGTGCGCGGCGGGAGGACCACCACGACCGGCGCCGGTGTGATCTTCCCCACCTCGGCGGGCGTCTCCGCCGTCGAAACCCCGGCGCCGGGACGGCCCG
>NZ_JACADT010001131.1:0-1707 GCF_013421635.1 Streptomyces sp. UH6
TGCCGTCCACCGCGAAGAGCTGCTCCTCGACGTGGTCCAGGGCCAGCCGCAGCGCCCCCGTGGCGACGGCCGCCTCACCGAGCACGGAGAGCGTCACCCGCGGCGGGCGCAGGCAGTAGCGGGACAGCTCCTGACGGAGCGGCTCCAGCACGTCGTCCAGCCCGGCCGCCCAGCCGCCGACCACGACCAGCTCCGGGTCCATCGCCAGCACCAGCGCCGCCACGTCGTGCACCAGCCGCTGGATGAACCGCTCCACCGCGGCCCGGGACCGGGTGTCGCCGTCCCGGGCCTGCTGGAAGACCTGGGCCACCGCCTGCTCGTCCAGCGGGCGCAACGGCTCGTCCTGGGTGGAGAGCAGGCTCTCCGGCGTCTCCTCACGGCCCAGCAGGTGCAGTGCCCCGATCTCGCCCGCCGCCCCGCCGAAACCGCGGTGCAGCCGGCCGCCGATCAGCGAGCCGGCACCGGGGCTGAGGCCCGCCAGCACGAAGATCACGTCGTCCGAGTCGACGGCGGCGCCCTTCCAGTGCTCGGCGACGGCGGCGGCGTTGGCGTCGTTCTCGACCAGGACGGGGCACTTGAAGGAGCGGCTGAGCCGCTCGCCGAGCCGCAGCCCGGTCCACTCGGGCAGCGCCGTGCCCAGACGGACCGTGCCGTCCGCCTCGACGATGCCGGGCGTCCCGACGCCCACCGCCCGCAGCGAGCCGCGCGACACCCCCGTACGGCGCAGCAGTTCGCCGACGACCGAGCGCAGCCGCTCGATCCGGTCGTCCGCCGGGGCGGTCTCCTCGACCTCCCTGCTGAAACTGTCCACGACGCGCCCGTCGAGGTCGGCCAGGAGCGCGGTCACCCGGTGGGCGCCGATCTCCAGCCCCAGCAGGTGGCCCGCCTCCGCGCGGAACCGGAAGCGGCGGGCCGGGCGGCCCTGGCGGCGGGTCGCGCTCTCGTCGGGGGCGGCCTCCGTGACCAGGCCCGCCTGGATCAGCCCCTCCACCACGCCCTCCACGGTGGGACGGGACAGGCCGGTCACGTGCGTGATCTCGGTCAGTGTCGCGCAGTCGACGGCGCGCAGCGCTTGCAGCACCACGGCGGAGTTGATCCGCCGCAGCAACGAAGGGTCACCGCCGGTCAGGCGTCCCACGGGTCCGTCCTCCCAGCTCGCGGGGGTGTTGGGCGGATGCTACTCGGCGTTCCGGATCCCGGCGAGAGTGGGGATCCGGTTACCGCGTGTTCTGACGGAGCGCCAGTTGTCGGTGGCGGCGGGTTTACTGGAACGCATGAGCATCGCACGTCATCTCGCCGTGGTCGAACGGCTGTGCGGTCTGGACCTGTCGGCGGAGGAGTCGGAGGGCCGGGACCGGCGCGCCGGCGCGGGCTGGTGCGGGCCCGGATGGCGGGGGGCCGAGCTCCGGCGGAGCGAGGGTCTCTGGGAGGACCGGTCGCTGGAGGGCGAGGCGGCCGAGCAGTTCGAGTGCGACCGGGAGGCGCTGGCCGAGCGGCTGACGGAGCGGTGGGGCGAGCCGCAGCGGGTGGGCCTGCTCGGCGCGTTCGTCCGTTCCGCGGAGGGGGAGGAGATACCCGACCCCTGGGGGTGGCTCTGCCAGGACCTGCCGGACGTCCACCTCTGGCGGGCGGGCGACCGCTGGCTCGCCCTCGGGGTCTCCCACCGGGACCGCGAACTGCCGTTCGCGCTCCTCGCGGTGGTCACCT
>NZ_JACADT010001132.1:0-1701 GCF_013421635.1 Streptomyces sp. UH6
GCCGGAGGCCGCCGTCGGCGTCCTGGTCGTGGACACCGGACTCACCGGCGACCACGCCCGCTGCCCGCAGCTCGTCCGGGTCCGCGGCGACCTGGAGACCGCCGAGCGGGACGCCGACGGCCTGCTGCGGCAGTACGCGGGACACGGCACCTTCATCGCCGGCGTCCTGGCCGCCGTCGCCCCGCACACCGACATCACCGTCAGCAACGCCCTCAACGACGCCGGCGCCATCCTGGAGTCCGAGTTCGGCGGCCTCCTCCTCGACGCCGCCGAACAGGCCGGCTGGCCCGCCCTGATCAGCCTCTCCGCGGGCACCTCCACCGGCGGCGACGAGGGTCTGCTGGGCCTGGAGCGCTTCATGGCCGAACTGCTCGACCACCCCGGCACCCTGCTGGTCGCCGCGGCCGGCAACAACGGCAACGACATCCCGTTCTTCCCCGCCGCCTACGCCGCCAAGCCCCGCTACGCCAAGGCGGTCCTCTCCGTGGGCGCGCTGCGCGGCGACGGCGAGGGCCACGCCTGCTTCTCCAACCACGGCCGCTGGGTGGACGTCTACGCCCCCGGCGAGCGCCTCACCGGACCGCTCACCGGCTTCGACGCGCCGGTCCCGTACGTCTACCAGCACTCCAGCTACGACGCGTGCCGGCACGACGGCGACTACTCGTGCACCTGCCGCTTCCCCGCCCACTCCGGGCTGCTCAGCGCCGACGGCGAGACCTCCCCGACGGAGCCGGAGCGCGTCGAGTTCACCGGATACGCGCGCTGGAGCGGCACCTCCTTCGCCACCCCGCTGGTCGCCGCCATGGTCGCCGCGCACATGGTGGCCCACAAGGAGACCGACCCCCGCCGGGCCCGCCGCGACCTGCTGGCCGCCCACAAGAAGGAGACCGCGGAGGTCCGCGGCCGGAGGGCGCCCGCACTGCGCCCGCCCACCTGGCGTCCCGTCGGCTCCTCCGCGGAGGAGGCATGACGGCCGCGTGCTTGGCCAACCCCCGTACGGCGTACGATGACGTGCCGTACACGAGGGGTGGGGGAGTGGAACGAGCGACAGTCGCGGAGCTGCTGAAGTCCGCGGTGGAGGGCGACCAGGACGCCTGGCGAGGACTGGTGGACGGGCTCAGCCCGCTGGTGTGGTCCGTGGTCCGCGGCCACCGGCTTTCCGAGGCCGACGCCCACGAGGTCTACCAGATCGCCTGGTTCCGGTTCGCCCAGAACCTGGGCCGCATCAGGGAGCCCGAGAAGGCCGGCGCCTGGCTCGCGGCGACCGCGCGCCACGAGTGCCTCAAAGTGCTGAGGGCCCAGCGCCGTTGGACGCCCACCGACGACCCCCAGGTGCTGGACCGGCCGTGCGACGGCTGCTCGCCCGAGCAGACCGTTCTCGAGAACGAGGCCGAGGCCGAGCGGGCCGACCGGCACCGCACGGTCTGGGAGGAGTTCGACGCGCTCGGCGACCGCTGCCGCCAGCTGCTGCGCCTGATCATCGCCCAGCCGCCGCCCAGCTACCGCGAGGTGTCCGTCGCGCTGGGGATCGCGGTGGGTTCCATCGGACCGATTCGCCAGCGGTGCCTGCGCAGGCTGCGCAAGCGCCTGACCGACCGGGGGGTTCTGTGAACGGCCAGACGACTTTCGACGGGGCGGGCGGGGCGGGCGAGCCCTCCGACGAGGCCCGGCTGGCCGAGGTGGAGGGGCTGCTGCGGGAGG
>NZ_JACADT010001133.1:0-1697 GCF_013421635.1 Streptomyces sp. UH6
CCGCCGCCGTCCGGATTCTCCCGCATGGTGCCGTGTCCGTCCTGTCCGTGCCGTCGTCCACCGTCCCGGCGTCGGCCCGACCGGGCGTCCGCCTCCGCCGATACCTGTGCCCGCCCGCCCCGCCGGCACGCCTGCGGGACGGGCGGCACGGGTCACGGCAGGGGGGTGCCGCCGGTGGCGTTGACGATCTCGCCGGTGATGAACGACGCCTGCTCGGAGGCGAGGAAGACGTAGGCGGGCGCCATCTCGGCGGGCTGGGCGGGGCGTCCGAGGGGCGCCTGCTTGCCGAACTCGCTGGTGTCCGGCATGGTCGCCGGGATCAGCGGGGTCCACACGGGGCCGGGCGCGACCGCGTTGACGCGCACGCCGCGCTCGGCGAACATCTGTGCCATGCCGTGGGTGAAGTTGACGATGGCCGCCTTGCTCATCGCGTAGTCGAGCAGGTGCGGGCTGGGCTGGTAGCCCTGCACGGAGGTGGTGTTGACGATCGAGCCGCCCGCCGGGATGTGCGGGAGGGCGAACTTCGACAGCCAGAACATGCCGTAGAGGTTGGTGCGCATCACCCGGTCGAACTGCTCGGTGGGGATCGCCTCGATGCCGTCCGGCTGGGACATCTGGTAGGCGGCGTTGTTGACCAGTACGTCGATCCGGCCGAACTCCTCCACCGCCCGGTCGATCAGCGCCCGGCAGTTGGCCTCCTCCCGGATGTCGCAGGAGACGGCGACCGCCCGGCGTCCGGCCTCCTCGACCAGGCGGGCGGTCTCCCGGGCGTCCTCCTTCTCCTCCTCGAGGTGGGTGAAGACCACGTCGGCCCCCTCGCGGGCGAAGGCCAGCGCCACGGCCCGGCCGATGCCCGAGTCACCGCCGGTGATCACCGCTGTGCGGCCCTCCAGTTTCCCGCTGCCCCGGTAGGACTCCTCGCCGTGGTCGGGCCGTGGGTCCATGACGGCGGTCCGGCCGGGGTGCGGCTGGTCCTGGGAGGAGAACTCCGGGGTCGGGTGCTTCTCGCCCGGGTGCTGGGGCTGGTTCACGTCGGTGACTCTCCCTCTGCGGTGCTCGGTGCGTTGCGCGGTGCTCGTGCGTACGGTGCTCGTGCGTACGGTGCTCGTGCGTGCGCTGCTCGTGCGTACGGTGCCCGTGTCCGGCCGGCCCGTCGTGGCCGGAGCCGCGCCGGACCCTGCCCGAAGTACCCGCCGCGGGGCTCCCTACACCGCCGCCCTCCGCGCCCGCGGGACGCGCATCCCCCGGGACACCGCTGGGTACTCGGCCGCCGACCCGCCCCACCGGATCCGCAGCGGGAGACGAACATGATCACCCATCGACGCCTGGTCGAGGACGCCGCCGCACGCACCCGCCTGCCCTCGCAGTGGGCGGCCCGTGCCGTCAAGGTGACACTGGCGGTCCTCGCGCTCCACCTGGACGTACCGGCACGGCGGCTGCTGCGGCAGGCCCTGCCAGGCCCCGACCGTGACGCCGTCCACTCCACCGTGCCGCGGTCCACCGGCACGGTGACCGATTTCTACGGCGCCGTCGCGGCCCGCCTGCCCGCCCCGCAGGAGCGGGGCCGGCACGTGGCCCGCACGGTGCTGTCGCTGGTCGCCCGTGACGACCCCGGCCTGGCGCTTCGTCTCGCCGAGGACCTGCCCCCCGACTTCGCGGAGGCGTTCACCGCGCCCGACGCCCACCCGGAGCGCCTG
>NZ_JACADT010001134.1:0-1696 GCF_013421635.1 Streptomyces sp. UH6
GTCCGCCGCCGCCCACCGCTGCGATCCGGCAACGGATCCCGCGCTACGGGGCCGGGCGCGGGGGACCGGCAAGTACCCTGCTCGCAGCCGTCGGTACACACACAGGAGACGCCATGCAGGGCCTGGGCCATCACCAGCCGGTCACGCCGCCGCCGCCCACCGGTCTGCTGGTGTTCCTGCGGATCCTCTTCGTGACCGTCGCCGTCGGCAGCATCGGCCTGCTCATGTGGGTGCCGATGCTGCGACTGGCGATCGTCACCCGCAAGGCGCTCGACTGGGTGCTCTTCGGCCTCTCGTTCGTCCTGCTGCTGGTCTCCTGCGTCCTGCTGATGTCCGAGCCCGACGACGAGGTCGACACCGCCCCCGAGGTCGTCGGCGTGCTGATGCTGCTGATCACGCTGGTCGCCGTCATCTCGTACTACCTGGTCGCGGAGATCCGGCACTACGAGCAGCGGCGCCGCCGGTCCGGCGCCGCGTTCGGCCACGGCCACACCGGCGCGGGCACCGGCTACGGCTACCCGTACACGGGGAACCCCTACGGCTCCCCGCAGCCGCCCGGCACCTGGTCCGGCGGCGGGCACACGACCACCCCGCACACCGCCGGCTCCCACATCCCTGCCCCGCACACGGCGGCCCCGCACACGGCCACCCCGCACACCGCCGGCTCCCACACCGGGGCCCCCACGCCCTCGCACACCGCCACGCCCACGCCGCCCGTCACACCCCCCGTGACCCCCGCCCCCGGCGGCCGCATCGACCAGGTGCGCGCCGAACTCGACGAACTCAGCGACTACCTGCGCAAGCAGGACGGCGGCCCCCAGGACGCCAGGTGACCACCACCACCGGCCGCGTCGTCGCCGGACGCTACGAACTCTCCACGCTCATAGGCCAGGGCGGCATGGGCCAGGTGTGGACCGCCTACGACCGCCGCCTCGACCGCCGCGTCGCCGTCAAACTGCTGCGCCCCGACCGCGTGGCCGGCGCCGAGGCGGAGGAGCTGCGCCGCCGCTTCCTGCGCGAGTGCCGGGTCACCGCCCAGGTCGACCACCCCGGCCTGGTCACCGTCCACGACGCGGGCAGCGAGCGGGACGACCTGTTCCTGGTCATGCAGTACGTCGACGGAGCGGACCTCGCCGACCACCTCGCCGAGCACGACCCGTACCCCTGGCACTGGGCGACAGCCGTCGCCGCCCAGCTGTGCGCGGTGCTCAGCGCGGTGCACGCGGTGCCGATCGTCCACCGCGACCTCAAGCCGCGGAACGTCATGGTCAAGCAGGACGGCACGGTGACCGTGCTCGACCTCGGCGTCGCCTCCGTGATGGACAGCGACACCACCCGCCTCACCCACACCGGCTCGCCCATCGGCTCGCCCGCCTACATGGCGCCCGAGCAGGCCATGGGCGGCGCCGTCGGCCCCTACACCGACCTCTACGCCCTCGGCGTGGTGCTGCACGAACTGCTGTCCGGTGAGGTCCCGTTCGCCGGGACGACCGCGCTCGGCGTGCTCCACCGCCACCTCTACGAGCCGCCGCTGCCGGTCCGCCGGCTGCGCCCCGAGGTGCCCGAGGCGCTGGAACGCCTGGTGCTGCGGCTGCTGGAGAAGGACCCGCAGGCCCGTCCGTCCTCCGCCCAGGAGGTCTACGAGGCGCTGCTGCCCCTGCTCCCCGGCCGCGGGCTCCCCAGCGGCGCGCCCCTC
>NZ_JACADT010001135.1:0-1706 GCF_013421635.1 Streptomyces sp. UH6
GCGAGCGGGGACCTGCGGCCGGTGGGCGAGTTCCCGCTCGGCCCGGACGGGGCCGGGGAGCACGCGCAGCCGTCCGCCCCCGTCGTCTCCCTCGACGGCCGCCGCCTGTGGGCGGCGGTGCGCGGCACGGACACCGTCGTGGTGCTCGCGGTGGACGAGGACGGCGAGCGGCTGGAGTTCCTCACGTCGGTCCCGTGCGGCGGTTCGTGGCCGCGCGACCTGGTGCTGCACCCGTCCGGCGACCGGCTCTACGCGGCCAACGAGCGCTCGGGGGACGTGACCTGGTTCGACATCGACGCGGAGGGGGTGCCGCGGCGGGCCGGAGCCCTCGACGTCCCCGCGGCCTCCAGCGTCCTGTTCGTGTGAGGGAGCCGGCCACCGGCCGGAAATGTACTGTTTGCCACCTCATGACACGTCGTCCGGCGGCGACCGTCCGCCGGGGCGAGGAGGAGCGATGGCTGACCTGCGGGAGCAACCGGGCCGCATCGTGGTCGGGGTCGACGGTTCGGAGCCGTCGAGGCAGGCCCTGCGGTGGGCGGCGCGTCAGGCGCGGCTCACCGCGGGCGTCGTCGTGGCGGTGAGCGCCTGGGACATCCCGAACTACTACGGCAGCCTGGGCTGGCTGCCCCCGCCGACCGGCGACGCGGCGGCGCTCGAGGAACGCGCGCGGGCGGAGCTGGAGAGGACCGTCGGGGAGGTCCTGGGCACCCGGCCGCCGGTCGAGGTCCGCACCGAGGTGCGGCACGACACCGCGGCCGGCGCGCTGATCGCCGCCTCCCGGGACGCGGACCTGCTGGTGGTCGGCAACCGGGGGCTCGGCGGTTTCTCCGGGCTGCTGCTGGGGTCGGTGTCGCAGCACTGCGTCCAGCACGCCGCCTGCCCGGTGCTGGTGATCCGTCACGGTGACACCGGGTGACCGCGTTTCACACTCCGTGTGAGCCGGGGGTGCGCATATGCCAGCCGCACACTCTTCCGCTCCCCGGGCGGGCGCTGTTGACTGCCGGTACGGCGATCGGCCGGTGGAGGCCGGACGTCGGCGAGCGAAGGGAGCACACGGTGAACACCACCCCCGAACCGCCGGTGGTGCACAAGGAGGTGGCCGAGCTGCGCCGCAGCTGCGACGTGGCGCAGGCCCGCGTCGACGGCGGGCTGGCCCTGCTCGGTCATCGCGCCGAGGAGACGGCGAAGGAGCTGGACGCGCTCGCCGCCCGGGTGACCGCGCTGGAACGCAACCGCTGGCCGCTGCGCGCGGTGGCGACCCTGGCGTCCGTCGGGGCTCTGGCACTGGCGCTCTGGCAGGCGCTGGCCCGCTGACAACCCCCCGACTGCCCGCCGCACCACGCGCGCGGAGCCGACCGCCCCGATGATGGTGCGGGTGATCAGTGTTCTCTTCGCCGTCCTGACCGCGCTGAGCAACGCGACGGCGACGGTGTTCCAGCGCCAGGCGGCCCGGAAGATCCCCGACGAGCAGGCGATGCGGCTGTCGCTCTTCGGGCGGCTGCTGCGCCAGAAGGTGTGGCTGGCGGGCATCGGCCTGGTGATCGTGGCCGCCGTCTGCCAGGCGGTGGCCCTGTCCACCGGCCCCATCGCGCTGGTCCAGCCCATCTTCGTGCTGGAGCTGCCGGCGACGCTGCTGATCGCCGGGCTGCTCACCCGCACCGCGGTGCGGCCCCGCCTGTGGGCGGGCGTGGCCGCGGTGACGTGGC
>NZ_JACADT010001136.1:0-1691 GCF_013421635.1 Streptomyces sp. UH6
GCGTCGCCGCCTGATGGTCCGGGTTCTTGAACACCCGCACCGCGCTGTCGTAACTGCCCTGGGTGACATGGACGATCACCAGCTCGACGGGGTGGTCGTCCGGCCGGTCGGCCCGGCGGTAGTTCGCCTCCGAGGCGGCCGTCCAGCGCGCGCCCGAGAAGTCCACGGCGCCCTCGACGCGCGGCTTCTCCACCCCCGGGACCCGCCACCACAGCCGGCCCAGCTCGTCGCGCCCCAGCGCGGCGGCGCCGACCGCCGTCGCGAGGCCGCCGATCAGCAGGGTCCGGCGCCCCACGCGCCGGTCCCCTTCCCCCGCCCCGCGGGCCCTGGTCCTGTCGCTCACAGACTGCACAACGCATATCCGGGAGCGGCGGTTCCCCGGCGCCCCGTACCCTTGAGGGGCTATGACCGACACACCGCAGCGCCCCCTCCGCGTCCTCGCCGCCATGTCCGGCGGTGTCGACTCCGCCGTCGCCGCCGCCCGTGCCGCCGAGGCGGGACACGAGGTGACCGGAGTGCACCTCGCGCTCTCCGCCAACCCGCAGTCCTTCCGCACCGGAGCCCGTGGCTGCTGCACCGTCGAGGACTCCCACGACGCCCGCCGCGCCGCGGACGTCATCGGCATCCCCTTCTACGTGTGGGACCTCGCCGACCGCTTCAAGGAGGACGTGGTCGACGACTTCGTCGCCGAGTACGAGGCCGGCCGCACCCCCAACCCCTGCCTGCGCTGCAACGAGAAGATCAAGTTCGCGGCGCTCCTCGACAAGGCGCTCGCCCTCGGCTTCGACGCGGTCTGCACCGGCCACTACGCCAAGGTGATCGTCCGCGAGGACGGTTCCCGCGAGCTGCACCGCGCCTCGGACATGGCCAAGGACCAGTCCTACGTCCTCGGCGTCCTCGACGACCGCCAGCTCGCCCACGCCCTCTTCCCGCTCGGTGACACGGTCACCACCAAGGAGGAGATCCGCGCCGAGGCCGCCCGCCGGGGCCTCGCCGTCGCCAGGAAGCCCGACTCGCACGACATCTGCTTCATCGCCGACGGCGACACCCAGGGCTTCCTCGCCAAGCGCCTCGGCAAGGCGGAGGGCGACATCGTCGACGAGTCCGGCGCCAGGCTCGGCACCCACGAGGGCGCCTACGGCTTCACCATCGGCCAGCGCAAGGGCCTGCGCATCGGCACGCCCGCCGCCGACGGCAAGCCGCGCTACGTCCTCGACATCTCGCCGGTGGACAACACCGTCACCGTCGGCCCCGCCGCCGCCCTCGACGTCACCGGCCTCACCGCGATCAGGCCCCGCTGGTGCGGCACGGCCCCCTCCGGCCCGGGCGCCTACACCGCCCAGCTCCGCGCCCACGGCGACGAGACCCCGGTCACCGCCGAACTGGTCGACGGCACCCTCCACGTCACCTTCGCCGAACCGGCGCGCGGCGTCGCCCCCGGCCAGGCCGTCGTCCTCTACGACGGCACCCGGGTCGTCGGCTCGGCCACCATCGCCTCCACGGTCCGGGCCACCTCGGCCGTCTGACGTCCGCGCGGAGGCGGGAAGCCACTCCCGCGTGACGGCGGGGACCCCCTGCGCTCCGCGGCGGGGAACCGCTGTCGGCGCCCGCCGCCACCATGGCGGGATGACCGACGCCTCCGCCATCGCCGCGTACTGGAACACCGCCGCACCCGCCTTCGACGAGGAGCC
>NZ_JACADT010001137.1:0-1691 GCF_013421635.1 Streptomyces sp. UH6
CGGCTTCGGCTCGGTGATGTACGACGCCTCCCGGCTGCCCCACGCCGAGAACCTCGCCGCCACCCGCGAGGCGGCGCGCTGGGCGCACGGCCAGGGCCTGTGGATCGAGGCGGAGCTGGGTCAGGTCGGCGGGAAGGAGGGCACGCCCGCACTGGACGCGCACGCGCCCGGGGCCCGCACCGACCCCGACGAGGCCCGCGCGTTCGTCACCGGGTGCGGGGTGGACGCCCTGGCGGTGGCGATCGGCAGCACCCACGCCATGACCACGCGCACCGCCACACTGGACCACGCCCTGCTGACCCGGCTCGCCGAGGCGGTCGACGTCCCGCTGGTGCTGCACGGCTCCTCCGGGGTCCCCGACGCGGAACTGGCCGCGGCGGTCACCGGGGGCATCGGCAAGGTCAACGTGGGCACCGCCCTCAACGTGGCCCTGACCGGGGCCGTGCGCGCCCACCTGGCCCGCCACCCCGAGCAGGTCGATCCGCGCCGCTACCTGGGCCCCGCGAAGGAGGCCGTGGCGGACACGGTGGTGCGCTACCTGAAGGTGATCCGGGCAGGCGGCGCCGGACCGGAATCCGGGACGGCGCCCGCCGCGGCCGTCGGCGGCTGAGACGTCAGCCCCGCCGGACCGCCCGGAGCACCACGAACTTCGGATCGGAGGCGACCAGTTCGGCGTTGCCGAAGACCCGTCGCAACGTCACGTGGTAGCCGAGGTGCCGGTTGCCGACGATCCACAGCTCGCCACCGGGCCGCAGCACCCGCTGCGCGCCCCGGAACATCCGCCGGGCGATCGCGTCGGTGGTCGCCTGATGGGAGTGGAACGGAGGGTTGCTGAGTACCAGGTCGACGCTGCCCGACGGGACGCCGTCCAGGCCGTCGCCCACCCTGAACTCCGTCCTCGCGCCGAGCCCGTTGGCCCGGCAGGTCTCCTCGGCGGAGGCGACCGCCTGGTACGACTCGTCGGTGAAGAGCACCTCGGCGTCCGGGTCGGCCAGCGCCACCGCCGCACCGACCACGCCGTTGCCGCAGCCGAGATCCACCACCCGGCCGAGGCCCGGGCCGGTCGGCAGGTGCTGGAGGAAGAAGCGGGTGCCGATGTCGAGGCGGTCGGCGCAGAAGACGCCGGCGTGGTTGACCACCGGGCGTCCCGCCACCAGCGCCGCGTCCGCGGGCAGGTCGTACCGCAGCGGCCACGGGTTGGCGCCGCGCTCAGCCGCCTGCCCGCCCTCCGCCGCCGGCCCGCCGGGCGTGACGAACACCAGCCGTGCCTTGCGCTCCGCCAGCGAGGTCCGGGTGGGGCCCACGACCCGCTCGAACAGGGCGAGCGTCGAGGTGTGGATCTCCTTCACCATGCCGGTGCCGAGGACCACGCTGCCCTCGTGCAGGGCCGGGGCCAGCCGGTGCAGCTGGTCCTCCAGCAGCGCCAGGCTCTTGGGGACCCGGACCAGCAGGACGTCGATCCGCTTCGGCGGCGCGTCACGGGTGGTCAGCAGCGAGACCGCGTCCTCGGCCAGGCCGTTGGCGGCCAGGTTGGCCCGGGTGGCCTCCCGGGTCAGGAACGACTCGGTGATCTGGGTGACGGTCCCCGCCGCGGCACCCGCCGCCGCACCCGAATCCGCACCGGCACCGGCATCCGCACCGGCACCGGCATCCGCACCGGCATCGGCTCCGTCTCCGGCGGCCCGTGCGGC
>NZ_JACADT010001138.1:0-1688 GCF_013421635.1 Streptomyces sp. UH6
CCGGCCACCGCCCTGCACGCCGTGGTCACCGACGCGTCCGCCCCCGCCGCCGAGCTGGCGGCGCTCTCCGCGGCGGGCGTCACCGTCCGGACGGTGGAGCCGTGGCGGTGACGTACCGGTGGCGTGGCGATAACCGCGCAGAACGGCCCCGGCCCGGGAGAATTCCCAGGTCAGGGCCGTGAGGGCAGACGAGTCGGGCTGTACGCCGGGTTCTGTTCCCCCAGGTCCTCGCGGGCCTCGGGGCGACGGCCATCCATCTACGACCGGCGTTGCCACCGGCCTCCAGCGGTCCACCCGCGGACTCGGGCGGGCAGCCCTCGATCGTCCGCGCAGGGCGCCCTCCTCGCGGAAGGAGCCCTTCTTGACCTTGCTCCAGGTGGGGTTTACCTAGCTGCCCAGGTCACCCTGGGCACTGGTGGTCTCTTACACCACCGTTTCACCCTTACCGAGGACCGAGATCCCCGGCGGTCTGCTTTCTGTGGCACTGTCCCGCGGGTCACCCCGGGTGGCCGTTAGCCACCACCCTGCCCTGTGGAGCCCGGACGTTCCTCGGGAGCGCCCTGAGGCACTCACGCGGCCGCCCGCCCGGCTCGTCTGCCGTGGGGACCATGCTACCGGGCGCGGCGCCCCGCTCCGACCGTGCGGGCACGGGCACGGCGGTCAAAGGAAGGCGGCCGTGTCCAGGTCGAAGCAGAACGGTTCGGGCAGCGGCATGGGGTTGCCGAAGGGGCCCTTGCGGGCCTGCAGGTAGTCGTCGCCCTCAGGGTCGCTGAAGAGGGTCAGCGAGGAGGAGTCCCGGTCCACCAGCAGGTAGACGGGGATGCCGCCACGGGCGTAACAGCGCCGCTTGGACTCCCGGTCGGCCACCGCGCGGGAGGAGGTCACCTCGACGACCATGGCCACACCCGCGCACGGCATCCAGGGCTCGGCTCCCCGGAACAGGCGGAGAGAGGAGGGGGCGAAGGTACCGTCCGGGATGACGTGGTTCTTCGGACAGCGTCCACCCCCGATCAGCTTCAGTCCCTTGTTTCCGGAGAAGTCCATCTCCGTCCTGGACTGCCGGTACACCTGCTTGGCGATCATGTTGATGTAGTCCTCATGATCCCCGTCGGGCGGTGGCGTCACGACGATCTCGCCCTCGATCAGCTCGGCCCGGAAGCCCTCCGGGGTGTCCAGGGCGAGGAAGCCTTCGAGCACGACGTCACTGTGCGTGAGCGGCTCGTGTGCCATGGCGGTCATGTCACGCCCTCCGTTCGGTCGCTCACCAGAGTCGGACATGCGCTGATCACCGTCCAGGAGATCGAGGTGCTTTACCTCGATCGTGGCACAGAGCGGCAGCTCCGCACCACGGAACGCGGCGCGGGGCGCGCGTCGTAGGCTGGCCGGGTTCCGCGACACCGAAGGAGTTCCCCGTGCTCGTCCTGCTGCCCCCTTCCGAAGGCAAGGCGCCGTCCGGTGACGGCGCGCCGGTGCGGCTGGAGTCGTTGTCGCTGCCGGCGCTGGGCGCTGCCCGGCGGGCGGTGCTGGAGGAGCTGGTGGAGCTGTGCTCCGGGGACGAGGAGAAGGCCCGGGAGGTGCTCGGGCTGAGCGAGGGGCTGCGCGGGGAGGTCGGCAAGAACGCCGGGCTGCTGACGGCGGGGGCCCGGCCGGCCGGCGAGATCTACACGGGCGTGCTGTACGACGCGCTG
>NZ_JACADT010001139.1:0-1686 GCF_013421635.1 Streptomyces sp. UH6
ACGACGGCAAGGCCGGCCAGCACGCGGACGAGCACGTCGACCGACGGGGAGAGGTACTCCGACGTCGCGCCGTCCGCGTAGACGCAGGCGTTGCGCAGGGGCCAGTACCCCTGCTCGATGCGCGCCAGCTCGGCGCCGGAGGCGCTCCGGCTCGCGCACATCTCCGGGAACGGCCCGCCCATGGTGACGGAGAACCAGCCGTAGCAGTACACGGCTGCCGCCAGGGAGCCGAGGACGACGGCGAGAGCCGCGCAGAGCCTGGACGGTTGCCGGGGCGGGGACTTCAGCATCACGACGACCACCACGACGCCCGCCACCGCGGTGGCCGGACCGATGAGCAGCAGCACGCCCATCGTGGGCAGCAGCACAGCGCCCCTCCTCGTCCGGGACACGGAGTCCGCCGGTTCAGACGATCGTGCCCCATCCTCGCCCGGCCGGGCGGGGAACCGCGAAGAACACCGGACGGGACCACGGGCCCACGGACAGGAGAGCGGCCCTCGGCCCGGACATCCGGGTCGAGGGCCGCTCTCGCCGTCTCAGCGCGGAGGCGGTGGGATTTGAACCCACGGTGACATCGCTGCCACGACGGTTTTCAAGACCGTTCCCTTCGGCCGCTCGGGCACGCCTCCCCGCGCCGGGCACGCCCGGCGCGGGGACAAGAGTAACGGGTCCGAGAGGGGGCCGTGTCAGGTCAGTTGTCCCCGACGCGGGAGCCGAGGGTGACTTCGACGGTCTTCTCCCTGCCGTCGCGCTCGAAGGTCAGCTGGACCTTGTCGCCCGGCTTGTGGGTCCAGATCTCGCCGATCAGGGCCGGGCCGCTGTCGATGGCCTTGTCGTCGAAGCGGGTGATCACGTCGCCGGGCTCCAGGCCCGCCTTGGCGGCCGGGCCGCCGGGCTCGACCGCGCTGTCGCTGTCGCCGACGATCCGCGCGCCGCCGTCGCCCTCGGTCATGGTGACCGAGGCGCCGATCTTGGCGTAGACCGGCTCACCGGTCTTGATCAGCTCCTGGGCGACGAACTTGGCCTGGTTGATCGGGATGGCGAAGCCGAGGCCGATGGAGCCCGCCTGGCCGGTCCCGAAGCCGCCGCTGGCCGACTGGATGGCGGAGTTGATGCCGATCACCGAGCCGTCCGCGTCGAGCAGCGGGCCGCCGGAGTTGCCGGGGTTGATGGAGGCGTCGGTCTGCAGGGCGCTCATGTAGGAGGCCTTGCTGCCGGCGCCGCCGTCGCTCGAGGCCACGGGGCGGTTCTTGGCGCTGATGATGCCGGTGGTGACGGTGTTGGACAGGCCGAACGGGGCGCCGATGGCGATGGTCGGGTCGCCGACCGCCACCTTGTCGGAGTCGCCCAGCGCCAGCGGCTTCAGGTCGGACGGCGCTTCCTTCAGCTTGATGACCGCGACGTCGTAGCCCTGGGCGTGGCCGACCACCTCGGCGTCGTACTTCTTGCCGTCGGGGAAGGTCGCGGTGACCTTGCCGTTGTCGACGGCCTCGGCGACGACGTGGTTGTTGGTGACGATGTGGCCCTCGGTGTCGAAGACGAAACCGGTGCCGGTGCCGCCCTCGCCGCCGGAGTTCTGGGCGTCGATGGTGACCGTGCTGGGCAGCGCGGCGGCGGCCACGCCGGCCACCGATTCGGGAGCGCGCTGCACGCTGCCGCCGCCCGCGGAGACGACCGTCGAGCCGC
>NZ_JACADT010000114.1:0-9795 GCF_013421635.1 Streptomyces sp. UH6
TGAGCAGGCCTCGTCTGGACACTCTCATCGTGCGTGACCTCCGTGCGTCGTGGTGTGGTGCCGGCGGGTTTTCCCCGCTCCGGTGGTGCTCCGGCATCCCTGTGGGGCGGCCGGTGCCGTGTGTCATGCCCACGCGAGGGGTGCTCCACCCGCCGCCGTTCCGCCCGATCACCGAACGGCCCTGTCCCAACCCCTTCCGCGCTACATACCGACCGGTTAGTCTGACGCCGCAGTCCAGCGGCGACAGCGCCGTGTCACGTCGTGTCGGAGGAGACCGATGGTGGAAGCCGTGCAGGATGCCCGTGTCGTCGTCACCGGGGCGGGAGGCGGCATCGGAGCCGCGATGGCCAGGCGTTTCGCCGCCGAGGGGGCCCGGGTCGTGGTCAACGACCTGGACGCGGGGAAGGCGGAGGGCGTGGCCCGGGAGATCGGCGCCACCGCCGTCCCGGGAGACGCCTCGGAGGTCCTCGGCGCGGCGCGTCAGGCGCTGGGCGGACGGATCGACGTCTTCTGCGCCAACGCCGGCATCGCGGGCAGCGACGGCAGCCTCACCCCGGACGACGACGCCTGGGAACGCGCCTGGGACGTCAACGTGATGGCGCACGTGCGGGCCGCCCGCGCGCTGCTGCCGGAGTGGCTGGAACGCGGCGACGGGCGCTTCGTCGCCACCGTCTCCGCGGCCGGGCTGCTCACCATGATCGGCGCCGCCCCCTACAGCGCCACCAAGCACGCCGCCTACGCCCACGCGGAATGGCTCTCGCTCACCTACCGCCACCGCGGGGTCAAGGTGCACGCGATCTGCCCCCAGGGCGTGCGCACCGACATGCTGTCCGGCTCCGGCAGCGCGGGCGACCTGGTCCTCGCCCCCACCGCGATCGAGCCGGAGGACGTGGCCGACGCGCTGTTCAAGGGGATCGAGGAGGACCGCTTCCTGATCCTCCCGCACCCGGAGGTCGCCGAGTACTACGCGGCCAGGGCGGCCGACCCGGAGCGCTGGCTGACGCACATGAACCGTCTGCACCAGAAGTGGGAGAGCATCCGATGACGACCGAATCCCGGTACGCCGCCAAGCCGTGGCTCGCTCTGCTGAGCGACGCCCAGAAGGCGCCGCTGACGCCTCCGGCCGGCGCGGTGGACGCCCTGCGGCGCGCCCTCGCCACCCGCGCGGACGAGACCTTCCTCGCCTACTTCGACGGCCGCCTCACCTACCGGGAGGTGGACGCCCTCACCGACTCGGTGGCCGGCCGCCTCGCCGCACGCGGCGTCGCCAAGGGCGACCGGGTCGCCGTGCTGCTGCAGAACTCCCCGGCCTTCGTGCTCGCCGTCCTCGGCGCGTGGAAGGCGGGCGCGATCGTGCTGCCGGTCAACCCGATGTACAAGACCGGCGAGGTCAGGCACGTCCTCGAGGACGGCGGGGTCAAGGCGCTGATCTGCTCCGACCGCGCCTGGGAGGCCTACCTGCGGGACGCCGCCGAGGGCACCCCGGTCGAGTTCGCCCTCACCGCCTGCGAGCTGGACTTCCAGGCCCGCGACGACCGGCGCGTCCTCGACTTCGCACGCCTGCCCGTGGCCGCCGACGCCGAGGACCTCACCGAGGCCGCCCGGGCCGGCCACGCCGCCCCCGAGGGCCGGGAGACCGGCCCCGGCGACATCGCCCTGATCAGCTACACCTCGGGCACCAGCGGCACCCCCAAGGGCGCCACCAACACGCACGGCAACCTGATGTACAACGCCGAGCGGCAGGCCACCGGCCTCGGACTCCCGGCGCACGCCCGCTACTTCGCGCTGGCCCCGCTGTTCCACATCACCGGCATGGTCTGCCAGTTCCTGGCCGCCCTCAACAGCGCCGGCAGCCTGGTGCTCGCCTACCGGTTCGAGTCCGGCGTGGTCCTCGACGCCTTCCAGGAGCACCGCCCCGCGTACACCGTCGGCCCGTCCACCGCCTTCATGGCGCTGGCCGCCCACCCGTCGGTGAGCCGTGACCACTTCACCTCCTTCGCGCAGATCTCGTCCGGCGGCGCCCCGCTGCCGCCCGCCCTGGTGGACACGTTCGAGGCCGCCTTCGGCCCGTACATCCAGAACGGCTACGGGCTCACCGAGTGCAGCGCCCCCTGCGCCTCCGTCACCGGCGGCCTGCGCGCCCCCGTCGACCCCGTCTCCGGCACCCTCGCCGTCGGCGTGCCCGGCGCCGACACGGTGGTGCGCATACTCGACGACTTGGGCCAGGAGGTCCCCTTCGGCGAGCAGGGCGAGATCGTGGTGAAGGGCCCGCAGGTGGTCCCCGGCTACTGGCGGCGCCCGGAGGCCACCGCCGAGACCTTCCCCGACGGCGAGCTGCGCACCGGCGACATCGGCTTCATGGACGAACAGGGCTGGCTGTACGTCGTCGACCGCAAGAAGGACATGATCAACGCCTCCGGCTTCAAGGTGTGGCCGCGCGAGGTGGAGGACGTCCTCTACACCCACCCGGCGGTCCGCGAGGCCGCCGTGGTCGGCGTGCCCGACGGCTACCGGGGCGAGACGGTCAAGGCGTACATCTCGCTGCGCCCGGGGGCCGACGCCACCGGCGACGAGCTCGCCGCATACTGCAAGGAGCGGCTGGCCGCGTACAAGTATCCGCGGCTGGTGGAGATCCTGCCGGACCTGCCGAAGACGGCGACTGGCAAGATCCTGCGGAGGGAACTGCGCGGAACGAAGTAGTTCCCGGCGGCCGGACGGCGTCCGGCGGCCGGACGGCTCCCCCTATCGGCACGACCGCAGAAGAAGAACCGGAAGGACAGGTGGCGGCACGATGGCCAGGACGACGGACGGAGAGGGCACGGGCACGCCCGTTCCCCAGCGGCTGCTGGCCGCCGCCACCCGTCTTTTCGCGGAGCGCGGCTACGACCGCACCTCCGTGCAGGAGATCGTGGAGGCGGCCGGCGTCACCAAGGGCGCGCTGTACCACTACTTCGGCTCCAAGGAAGACCTCCTCCACGAGGTCTACGCCCGGGTGCTGCGGCTCCAGCAGGAGCGGCTGGACCACTTCGCGCGGATGGACGCCCCGGTGGAGCGGCGGCTGCGGGACGCGGCGGCGGACGTGGTGGTCACCACCATCGACAACCTCGACGACGCGTCGATCTTCTTCCAGTCGATCCACCACCTCAGCCCCGAGAAGAACAAGCAGGTGCGGGCCGAACGGCGGCGCTACCACGAGCAGTTCAAGGGGCTGATCGAGGAGGGGCAGGAGTCCGGGGTCTTCTCCCGGGCCACGCCGGCCAGCCTGGTGGTCGACTACCACTTCGGCTCCATCCACCACCTGTCGACGTGGTACCGGCCCAACGGTCCGCTGAGCCCCCGCGAGGTCGCCGACCACCTCGCCGACCTGCTGCTGCGCGCGCTGCGGCCCTGACGCGGGACGCACCGCGCGGGCGGGACGCACGGCCTCGGCGGGACGCACGGCGCGGGGGCGGGACGGGTACCGGACCCGTCCCGCCCCCGCGCCGTTCCGCTAGAGGTACTTCTTCAGCTCACGCCGCGCCAGCGACCGCTGGTGGACCTCGTCCGGCCCGTCCGCCAGCCGCAGGGTCCGCGCCCCCGCGTACAGCTCCGCCAGCGGGAAGTCCTGCGACACGCCGCCCGCCCCGTGGAGCTGGATGGCCTGGTCCAGGATCCCGCACACCGTCCGCGGCGTCGCGATCTTGATCGCCTGGATCTCGGTGTGCGCCCCCTTGTTGCCCACCGTGTCCATCATCCACGCCGTCTTCAGCACCAGCAGCCGCAGCTGCTCCACCGCGACCCGGGCGTCGGCGATCCAGTTCTGCACCACGCCCTGCTGCGCCAGCGGCTTGCCGAAGGCGTCGCGCGACACCGCGCGGCGGCACATCAGCTCGATGGCCCGCTCGGCCATGCCGATCAGCCGCATGCAGTGGTGGATCCGGCCCGGACCGAGCCGCGCCTGGGCGATGGCGAAACCGCCGCCCTCCTCGCCGACCAGGTTCGACACCGGCACCCGGACGTCCTCGAAGACGACCTCGGCGTGCCCGCCGTGGTACTCGTCCCCGTACCCGAACACCGTCATGGCCCGCTCGACGCGCAGCCCCGGGGTGTCCCGCGGAACCAGCACCATGGACTGCTGGCGGCGGATGTCCGCCCCGTCCGGGTCGGTCTTGCCCATCACGATGAAGATCTGGCAGGCCGGGTTCATCGCCCCGGAGATGTACCACTTGCGGCCGTTGATCACGTACTCGTCGCCGACCCGCTCGATCCGGGTGGTGATGTTGGTGGCGTCCGAGGAGGCCACCTCCGGCTCGGTCATCGCGAAGGCGGACCGGATCTCGCCGGCCAGCAGCGGCTCCAGCCACTGCTTCTTCTGCTCCTCGGTCGCGAACTGGTTCAGCAGCTCCATGTTCCCGGTGTCCGGCGCCGCGCAGTTGAGCGCGTCCGGGGCGATCTGGGGGGAGCGGCCGGTGATCTCGGCGAGCGGCGCGTACTGGAGGTTGGTCAGCCCCGCGCCGTACTCGGCGTCCGGCAGGAACAGGTTCCACAGCCCCCGGCGGCGCGCCTCGGCCTGCAGGTCGTGCAGGACCGGCACGTGCTCCCACGGGTCGGCGAGCGCGGCGCGCTGCTCACGGGCCACCTGCTCGGCCGGGTAGACGAACTCCTCCATGAAGTCCAGGAGGTCGGCGCGCAGTTCCTCGGTGCGTGCGTCGAACGCGAAGTCCATGATCAGCCTTCCTGAAGGGTGGTGAGGCCGTGCTCGATGAAGAGGGGCACCAGGTCGCCGATGCGGTCGAAGCCGCCGCCGACGGTCTGGCCGAGCGTGTAGCGGTAGTGGATGCCCTCGAGGATCACCGCGAGCTTGAACCAGGCGAAGGCGGTGTACCAGGAGACGGCCGAGACGTCACGCCCCGACAGCGCGGCGTACCGCTCGACCAGTTCGGCCGGGTCGGGGTGGCCGGCGGCCTCGGCGGTGGTGGAGACGGGGGAGCCCGGCAGACCGTGCGGGGTGCTGTACATGACCAGCAGGCCCAGGTCGGTCAGCGGGTCGCCCAGGGTCGACATCTCCCAGTCCAGGACGGCCTTGATCCGGTCGTCGTCGCCGATCAGCACGTTGTCCAGGCGGTAGTCGCCGTGCACCACGGCCGGCGCCGGGGAGCCGGGCAGCTTCCGGCCCAGCGCCGCGTGCAGCTCGTCGATGCCGGCCAGCTCACGGCTGCGGGAGGCGGCCAGCTGCTTGCCCCAGCGCCGCAACTGGCGCTCCAGGAAGCCCTCCGGGCGGCCGAAGTCGCCCAGCCCGACCGTCTCCGGGTCCAGCGAGTGCAGCTCGACGAGGGTGTCGACCAGCCCCAGCACCGCCGCACGGGTGCGCTCCGGACCGAGCTGCGCGAGCTGCTCGGTGGTCCGGTAGGGCGTTCCGGCCACGAACTCCATCACGTAGAACGGCGCGCCCAGCACCTCCTCGTCCTCGCAGAGCAGCACCGGCGCCGGCACCGGCACGGCCGTCGGGTGCAGGGCGCTGATCACGCGGTGCTCGCGGCGCATGTCGTGCGCCGTGGCCAGCACGTGGCCGAGCGGCGGGCGGCGGACCACCCAGCGGCCGGCGCCGTCGGTGACGTGGTAGGTGAGGTTCGACCGGCCGCCCTCGATGAGGCGGGCGGACAGCTCGCCCTGGAGCAGACCGGGCCGCTCACGGACGAGCAGATCGCGCAGCCGGTCCAGGTCCAGGCCTGGCGGATGGTCGGGGCGGCTCATTCTCCAGCTCCTTCGGGCGACAACGAAGACACCCGATCATGATGCCGACCGGTCGGTATGCCGTCCATAGTCCGAACCTAACGTGACGGGAACAACCTTGGCGAGGGCCCTTCGGTCCCCGGGGCCCTCCGCGGCTACGGCGCCAGCACGTCCAGCTCGCGCAGCGCGCCCACGGTGATCTCCCGCGTCAGCCGCTCGGCCTCCCCGGCGTCGCCCTCCCGGACCGCCTCCGCGACCCTGACGTGCAGCGTCACGGCGGCCGGGTCCGGGTCCTCGAACATCACCTCGTGGCGGGTGCGGCCGCTGAGGACCTCGGCCACCACGTCCCCGAGGCGGGCGAACATCTCGTTGCCCGAGGCGCCGAGGACGATCCGGTGGAAGCCGACGTCGTGCACCAGGTACTCGTCGAGGCGCCCCCCGCGCGAGGTGGCGACCATGCCGAGCGCGCACCGCGTCAGCTCCGCGCACTGCTCCGCGGAGGCGTGACGCGCGGCCAGCCCGGCCGCGACCGGCTCCACCGCGGAGCGCAGCACGGTGAGGGAGCGCAGCTGGCGGGGGCGGTCGGCGCCGGCCAGCCGCCAGCGGATGACCTGCGGGTCGTAGACGTTCCACTCCTCGACCGGCCGCACCGTCACGCCCACCCGGCGGCGGGAGGCGACCAGCTGCATCGACTCCAGCACCCGCACCGCCTCGCGCATGACGGACCTCGACACCCCGAGGTCCTGGGCGAGCTCGTCGGTGCGCAGGACGCTTCCCGGCGGGTGGTCACCGGCGGTGATCGCGTGCCCGAGGCGGTGGAGTACCTGTGCGTGCAGCCCGCGGGCCTGGACGGTCATGGAATCAGGGTATGGGATGCCGCACACCGCAAAAGTCAGACTTTTTACGGTCCAGGGCTTGAATTTGTCACATCACTTGGGTTTCAGTGTCCCCCGACAACCAGAAGTCGACGAGGACTGCGAGAACGCCATGGCCCCCACTCCCGCCATACCCGCCCCACCGGTCGTGGTGGTCATGGGGGTCGCCGGCACCGGCAAGACCACGATCGGCCGCCGCCTCGCCGAACTCCTCGGCGTCCCCTACGCCGAGGGCGACGACTTCCACCCGCCGGCCAACATCGCCAAGATGTCGGCCGGCACCCCGCTGGACGACGCCGACCGGGCCCCCTGGCTGGACCTGATCGGCGCCTGGGCCGACGAGCACTGCGCGAGCGGCGGCGTGGTCAGCTGCTCGGCGCTCAAGCGGATCTACCGCGACCGCCTGCGCGCGGCCGCGCCCGGCCTGTTCTTCGTCCACCTGAGCGGCGAGCGGGAGCTCATCGAGGAGCGGATGTCCGGCCGCAAGGGCCACTTCATGCCGCGCTCGCTGCTCGACTCGCAGTTCGCCACGCTCGAGCCGCTCCGGCCGGACGAGGCCGGCGTCGTCGTGGACCTCTCCGCCGCACCGGAGGAGATCGCCCGGACGGCCGAGGCCGCCCTGCGCGACCTGCCCTGACCACCCCCCTGCCCCCGGATTCCCCCCACGTCCGATCCCCCCACCCGTACCTCCCCGTACCCCCCCGCAAGGAACCACCGTGACCAGACTCAGCGTCGAGACCCTGGCGGCGGACGCCGTCGAGCCGATCACCTCGGCCGGCCATGCCCACCTGGGCCTCGCCGTGCTCGCGGGCATCGCCGTCATCGTCGTGCTCATCACCAAGTTCAAGCTGCACGCCTTCCTGGCGCTGACCGTGGGCTCGCTGGCCCTCGGCGCCTTCGCGGGCGCTCCGCTGGACAAGACCATCGCCAGCTTCACCACCGGTCTGGGCTCCACCGTCTCCGGCGTGGGCGTGCTCATCGCGCTCGGCGCCATCCTCGGCAAGCTGCTGGCGGACTCCGGCGGCGCCGACCGGATCGTGGACACCATCCTGGCCAGGGCCCGCGGCCGGGCCATGCCCTGGGCGATGGTGCTGATCGCCTCGGTGATCGGTCTGCCGCTGTTCTTCGAGGTCGGCGTCGTCCTGCTGATCCCGGTGGTGCTGATGGTGGCCCGCCGCGGCAACTTCTCGCTGATGCGGATCGGCATCCCGGCCCTCGCCGGCCTCTCCGTGATGCACGGCCTGATCCCGCCGCACCCCGGCCCGCTGGCCGCCATCGACGCGGTCGACGCGGACCTCGGCCTCACCCTGGCCCTCGGCCTGGTCGTCGCGATCCCCACCGTGATCGTCGCCGGCCCGCTCTTCTCCCGCTACGCGGCCCGCTGGGTGGACGTCGCCGCCCCCGAGCGGATGGTCCCCGCCGTGGACGAGGACCAGGACCCCGAGAAGCGCCCGGGCTTCGCGCCCACCCTGGCCACCATGCTGCTGCCGGTCGTGCTGATGCTGGCCAAGGCGCTCGTCGACATCGTCGTCGACGACCCGGAGAACTCCGTCCAGCGCGTCTTCGACGTCATCGGCTCGCCGATGATCGCCCTCCTGGCCGCCGTGATCGTCGGTCTCTTCACGCTGGGCCGCGCGGCCGGGTTCACCAAGGCGCGCATCTCCGTCACGGTGGAGAAGTCCCTCGCCCCGATCGCCGGCATCCTGCTGATCGTCGGCGCGGGCGGCGGCTTCAAGCAGACGCTGATCGACTCCGGCGTCGGGCAGATGATCCTCGAGATATCCGACAACTGGTCGATCCCCGCCCTGTTGCTCGCCTGGCTCATCGCCGTGGTGATCCGCCTCGCCACGGGCTCGGCGACCGTCGCGACCATCTCCGCGGCCGGTCTGGTGGCCCCGCTCGCGGCCGGCATGTCCCCGGCCGAGACGGCGCTGCTGGTCCTCGCCATCGGCGCGGGTTCGGTCTTCTTCAGCCACGTCAACGACGCGGGATTCTGGCTGGTCAAGGAGTACTTCGGACTCTCCGTCGGCCAGACGATCAAGACCTGGTCGGTGATGGAGACGGTGATCTCGGTGGTCGCCGGCGCGATGGTCCTGCTGCTGTCGTTGTTCGTCTGACGACGCGACGGCGTCCGTCCGGTGACGCGGCGCCTCTCCCGACCGCCCGCGGTCCCGGGTTCTTGACGCCCCGGGCCCGCGGGCTTCGCGTCGTCCGCCGGTCCCCTCCCGTCCCACCCCCGCCGCGGCGGGGGTGGGGTTGGATGGGGGCATGAGCGACACCGACCCCTCGCACGCCGCGCGTTCCGCGGAGGAGATCCTCGACATCGTCGACGAGCACGACCGCGTCGTCGACCGGCGGCCCCGCGGGGAGGCCTACGCGCTGAACCTGCGGCACCGGTGCGTGTTCGTCGAGGCGCGGGACGCCTCGGGCCGCGTCTTCACCCACCGCAGGACGGCGACCAAGCTGGTCTTCCCCTCCCTGTACGACACCTTCGTCGGCGGTGTGGTCGGCGCGGGGGAGTCCTACGACGAGGCCGCCCTGCGGGAGGCCGAGGAGGAGCTCGGGGTGAGCGGGCTGCCGCGGCCGGAGTTCCTCTTCAAATTCCTCTACGACGACGGCGCCGGCCGCAGCTGGTGGTCCGCCGTCTACCAGGTCCGGTGCGACCTGCCCGTCCGGCCCCAGCCGGAGGAGGTCGCCTGGCACGGCTTCCTCACCGACGACGAGATCGACGCCCGGCTGGACACCTGGGAGTGGGTTCCGGACGGCCTGGAGGCCCACCGCCGGCTGCGGGAGTTCCGCGGACGCGCCTGAACGCCGGGGCCCGGTCAGTCCGAGACGTCGCCGTCCACGTACAGCCAGCCCCCGGAGCCGGGCTCGCGCGCGAAGCGGCTGTGCTCCGTCATGGCGCCGCCGCGGTAGGAGGCGCGGAAGGTGACCGTGCCGGTGGTGTGGAAGGCCGAGCCGCCCTCGGTGGCGAGGATCTCCAGGCCCGTCCAGCGGGTCCCGGGGTCCAGGTCGAGTTCCGCGGGGCGCGTCCGCGGATGCCAGGTCCGCAGCAGGTAGCCGGTGTCCAGCCGCACGAAGGCGCTGTACCGGGAGCGCATCAGCTGCTCGGCGGTGGCGGCGGAGGCGGCACCGGAGTGGAACCGCCCGCAGCAGGCGTCGTACGGCTGGGGCAGCCCGCAGGGGCAGGAACGCGCGGTGACCA
>NZ_JACADT010001140.1:0-1688 GCF_013421635.1 Streptomyces sp. UH6
CCGGAGCCGCCGGGGCCGGAGCCGGTGCCCGACCCCGAACCCGGCCCTCCGCGGTCCGGGGGACCGTGGCTGTGACGTGAACCTCAGGGGCGTCCGGTGCTTTCGCGCCAGACGCCCCACCCCGCGTCCACCCGGGCATATTCGTCCGCCGACGTCCGTCAACTGGTGGTTCACCGGCATGCCGTCCCGAGCAGGCGGCCGAATTCCTTCTTGTGACCCTCTGTCACTGCGCTTACGTTCTGTGTCTCCTGACACGTGTCGAGGAGGCACCACATGGCCGCACGCGGTCGGCACCGCCGGTACCAGCCCAACAGACTCAACCGCGCCTCGCTCACCGTCACCGCCGGTGGCGCGGGCATCGCGCTCCCCCTGATGGGAGCCGGCACCGCCGAGGCGGCCGACGCCGCCACCTGGGACCGGGTGGCCGCCTGCGAGGCGAGCGGCGACTGGGACATCAACACCGGCAACGGCTACTACGGCGGGCTGCAGTTCAGCCAGTCCACATGGGAGGCCTTCGGCGGGCGCTCCTACGCGCCGCGTGCCGACCAGGCCACCCGCGCGGAACAGATCGCGGTCGCCGAGAAGGTGCTGAAGACCCAGGGCCCGGGCGCCTGGCCGGTCTGCTCGCAGCGTGCCGGCCTGGCCCGCGGCGGTCCCGCGCCCGCCCCCGGCGACGGAGCGGGCGGCTCGTCGAAAACGGCCTCCGGCAAGGCCACCGGCGCCAAGGCCGGCGCCGAACCGGGCACCGCCGCCCAGGCGGGCACCGGCAGCAGCGACCGGAAGACCGGCGGGAAGGCGGACGGGGAGGCCGGGAAGAAGGCCGACGGGAAGGACGTCGGACCGCAGACCACGCCGCAGTCCCGGGCCGGGCGGACCGGCATGTACACCGTCGTCCGCGGCGACACGCTCTCCGCCATCGCCGACACCCGCGACGTCGACGGCGGCTGGCAGTCCCTCTACTCCGCCAACCGCTCCACCGTGGGGTCGGACCCCGACCTGATCATCCCGGGCCAGCGCCTGCGGATGCCGGACGGAACCGCCGCCGCCCCGCGCTCCGACGCACCCGCAGGGAAGAAGGCGGGCGGCGGGGAGAAGGCCGGCGGGGAGAAGGCGGGCCGGCAGCAGAAGGCCGAGCCGAAGAAGCCGCAGCCCGAGCCGAAGAAGCCCTCGCCCGAGAAGCGCGAGGAGGCGCGGAAGGTCGACCGGCAGAAGGAGACCGAGGCCCGGCCCGCCGCCGCGCGCAGCAGGGTCGCCCCGGTGAGCGCCGCTCTCGGCACCGCCTACCGGGCGAGCGGCTCCTCCTGGTCGAAGGGCTACCACACCGGTGTCGACTTCCCGGTGCCGACGGGCACCGCCGTGAAGTCGGTCGGCGCGGGCCAGGTCGTCACGGCGGGCTGGGGCGGATCGTTCGGCTACCAGGTGGTGGTCCGGCATCCCGACGGGCGCTACTCCCAGTACGCCCACCTGTCGGCGATCTCCGTGAAGTCCGGCCAGACGGTCACCGCCGGACAGCGGATCGGCCGCTCCGGCTCCACCGGCAACAGCTCCGGCCCGCACCTGCACTTCGAGATCCGCACCGGCCCCGGCTTCGGCAGCGACATCGACCCGGTGGCCTACCTGCGGGCCGGCGGGGTCGCCATGTGACCGCGGTCCCCTTCGCGGCGGTGGGGGCGCCGGCCGGCCGGCCG
>NZ_JACADT010001141.1:0-1677 GCF_013421635.1 Streptomyces sp. UH6
GCGCCGCCGCGCTCTTCGGCGCCCTGCGCGAACGGCTGCGTGACGGCGCGAGCAGCTTCGTCGGGCAGACCTGACGCTCCGTCGCCGGAGGCCTCGTCGTCGGAGGCCTTGTCGTCGGGGTGCGCGGGTGCCGGACGGCAGGCCGTAGTATCCGGTCCCGCGACTGCGGAGAGGAGACTGACCGGTGATCACACTGAGTGCGGTGGCAGGGGTGGCCCTGATCGAACTGGGGATGGCCCTGACGCCGGGACCGAACATGGTCCACCTCGCCTCTCGCGCGATCGCCCAGGGCCGCAGGGCGGGCCTGGTGAGCCTCGGCGGGACCGCCGTCGGGTTCCTGTGCTACCTGCTGGCCGCGGCCGCGGGCCTGTCCGCCCTGTTCGCCGCCGTGCCGCCGGCGTTCACGGCGGTCAAGCTCGCGGGCGCCGCCTACCTCGCCTTCCTCGCCTGGGACATGCTCCGGCCCGGCGGCCGCTCGCCCTTCGCCCCGGCCCGTGACGTGGTCCCGGTGTCCGACGCCCGTCTGTTCACGACGGGCCTGCTGACCAACCTGCTCAACCCCAAGATCGCCCTGCTCTACGCCGCGCTGCTGCCCCAGTTCCTGGACCCCCATGCAGGCCCGGCCTGGGCGCAGCTGGTCCAGCTCGGCGGCGTGCAGATCGTCGTCGGGGTCGCCGTGAACGCGCTGGTCGTGCTGGGCGCGGCACGGATCTCGGGGTTCCTGGCCGCCCGGCCCCGCGTCATGGCCGTCCAGCGGTTCACGGCGGGCGGCCTGCTCGGCGTCTTCGCGCTGCGCACCGCCCTCTCCCGCACCCCGGCAGCCGCCTGACCGGCGGATCGACGCGTGGGCGGACGGCCGTCGCGGCGGCCGGCGACCGGAAGCGGTGACCGCGGGGACGCCCCCGCGGGGCGTGTCGGCGTGCTGGCTAGGCTGGCCGCCATGTCTGAACATGTACGACTGCGCCCCGTCGCCGAGGGGGACCTCGACCTCTTCGAGCGTCTGCACGAGGACCCCGCGGAGGCCGGGGAGCTGGGCTTCTTCGGGCACCGCAATCCGGGGCAGCTCCGCCGGCAGTGGTCGGAGGGGGGTTTCCTCACCGCCGAGGGCGGGCGGCTGGCCGTCGTCCACGCCGCCGACGACCGGTTCCTCGGGGAGGTCCAGTGGCACCAGGTGCTGCAGGGGCCGGCGTCCCCGTGCTGGAACATCGGGATCTCGCTGCTCACCGCCGAACGCGGCAAGGGGTACGGCAAGCGCGCCCAGCGCCTCCTCGTCGAGTACCTGTTCGCCCACACCCGGGTGAACCGTGTCGAGGCGAGCACCGAGGTGGCGAACGTCGCCGAGCAGAAGGCCCTGGAGTGGGCGGGCTTCACCCGTGAGGGCGTGCTGCGGGGCGCGTGCTTCCGCGGCGGCGCCTGGCGGGACATGGTGGGGTACTCGGTGCTGCGCGCGGAGGTCGTCCCCCAGGCATGACACCACCTTCCCGCGCGCGGATTCCCGCGCGGGAGCGGGGGAGGCGGCGCGTGCGTGGCCACCGCCTCCCCGCCGGGTGTCCCGCCCGGCCCCGCGCCCCGATCGCGGTGGGCGCCGGCGGCGGCCCTACAGCCGGGGGTCCACCGGCTCGGACTCCAGCGACAGGACCGCGAAGACCGCCTCGTGGACCCGCCACAGCGGTTCCC
>NZ_JACADT010001142.1:0-1675 GCF_013421635.1 Streptomyces sp. UH6
GATGGCCCGCCAGCCCTGCGCGTACTCGCTGTACCGGTGGGTGCTCACTCCGCTGGGCCACCTGACCGCCTGGGTCGTGAAGGGCGTCGTCGCGGGGGCGGGGTGGCTGCTGCGGTGGCTGGTGGTGGCGCCGCTCACCGCCGTGGGCCGGGTGCTCGCCGTGGTCCTCCGAGAGGTGGCGGACGCGCTCGGACACGCCTGGCGGATCGCCGGACGGATCTCCCTCGCCGTCGGACGGGCCCTGGCGACGCTGCTGCGGTGGATCTTCGTCGAGCCGGTCCGATGGGCCTGGCGGGCGGTGTTCGCACCGGCCGGACGCCTCGTCCGGGACGTGCTGCTGCGCCCGCTGGGCCGCGCGGCGCGGGAGGGCGCCCGTGCGATCGGGAAGGCGCTGGTCACCGCCCGCATGACGGTCCGTGAGGTACGCCGGGAGGTGCGGACCGCCCTCTTCGGGAGCCCCCGCGAGGGACTGGCCCGGCCGGCCGGCGAGCACCGGCGGGAACCCGCGGGCCCGGAAGCGCGTACTCTTGGTAGCAGTACGACCGCACTCACGAAGGATTAGAGCACTGGGCAAGCGACAGCCCGAAGGCCCGCCGCCGGCACCCGCGGTGCAGCGCATCCGACTGCGTTACACCAAGCGCGGCCGCCTCCGGTTCACCAGCCATCGCGACTTCCAGCGCGCCTTCGAGCGCGCGCTGCGCCGCGCCGACGTCCCCATGGCCTATTCGGCGGGGTTCACGCCGCATCCGAAGGTGTCGTACGCCAATGCCGCACCCACCGGCACGGGCAGTGAGGCGGAGTACCTGGAGATCGCGCTCACCGAGTCGCGTGACCCGCAGAAGCTGCGTGAGCTGCTCGACGAGTCGCTGCCCGACGGGCTCGACGTGATCGACGCGGTGCAGGCCCGCACGTCCGGCCTCGCCGACCGGCTCACGGCGTCCGTGTGGGAGCTCCGCCTGGACGGCGTGGCCCCCGAGGACGCGGCCCGCGCGGTCGAGGCCTTCGAGAAGGCCGAGACCGTCGAAGTACAACGCATGACCAAGAACGGTGTCCGTACCTTCGACGCCCGCAGCGCCGTCGTCAGCCTGGAAGCCCGGGCCGCCGGTGGCGAAGATGGGCCCGGTGACCACCCCTGTGCGATACTGCGCCTGGTTGTTCGGCACGTGACGCCTGCCGTGCGACCCGACGACGTCCTGTCCGGCCTCCGTGTGGTGGCTGACCTGGCGCCGCCGGTCCCCGCAGCGGTGACCAGGCTGGCGCAGGGGCTCTTCGACGAAGAGACCGGCACGGTGACCGACCCGCTCGCGCCCGACCGCGAGGCAGATTCCTCTGCCGCCGCGCAGGCGTCGGCGCCGGAAGGTCCCGCGTAGGGACGAACGCCGTAGCGCCGCCCTGGAACTCGGGAGCCACCTGGGCCGGGCAGCGCGCACGACACCACAAGACTTTCGCCAGGCCGTACGCAACACGGCGTACGGAACCGGCGAGACAGGACTAGTAGTGCTCCCGTGCGGCGCCCTCGCCCCGGACGGCGGCGACGCGCACAGCGCGAGCCGCGGACGTCACCGGCACCCGCCGGACCAGGCGCGGCGCCCGGGAGCCTGACGGGAGATACGCCCGCATGCTCGGACCGAACGAACCCACCAACGAGGGTTCCGACCAGAACGACAGCCCCAGC
>NZ_JACADT010001143.1:0-1670 GCF_013421635.1 Streptomyces sp. UH6
GTGCGGGGCACGCCCGCACCCCCGGGCGCCCGCCCCGCGTGGGGCAGGAGGAGCCCCCGGCCCCGCGCCGCGTACCGTCGTGGGGTGACCGAGCCACACCCCGCACCGCCCGCCCCGGAACTCTTCACCTGGGAGTTCGCCACCGACCCGTACCCGGCCTACGCCTGGCTGCGCGAGCACGCCCCCGTGCACCGCACCCGTCTGCCCAGCGGCGTGGAGGCCTGGCTGGTCACCCGGTACGCCGACGCGCGGCAGACCCTCGCCGACCCGCGGCTGTCGAAGAACCCCGCGCACCACGACGAGCCCGCGCACGCCCGGAACAGGACCGGCATCCCGGGCGAGCGCAAGGCGGACCTGATGACGCATCTGCTGAACATCGACCCGCCCGACCACACCCGGCTGCGCCGCCTGGTCGCCAAGGCCTTCACCCCGCGCCGCGTCGCGGAGTTCGCGCCCCGCGTGCAGGAGCTCACCGACACCCTGATCGACGGTTTCGCCGCGCGCGGCAGCGCGGACCTGATCCACGAGTTCGCGTTCCCGCTCCCCATCTACGCCATCTGCGACCTGCTCGGCGTCCCCCGCGAGGACCAGGACGACTTCCGGGACTGGGCGGGCATGATGATCCGCCACGGCGGCGGGCCGCGCGGCGGCGTGGCCCGGTCGGTGAAGAAGATGCGCGGCTACCTCGCCGACCTGATCCACCGCAAGCGCGAGGCGCTGCCCGCGGAGCCCACGCCCGGCGAGGACCTCATCTCGGGTCTGATCCGGGCCTCCGACGAGGGGGAGCACCTCACCGAGAACGAGGCCGCCGCGATGGCGTTCATCCTTCTCTTCGCGGGCTTCGAGACGACGGTCAACCTGATCGGCAACGGCACCTACGCGCTGCTCACCCACCCCGCCGAGCGCGACCGGCTGCAGCGTTCGCTGGCCGCGGGCGAGAACGCGCTGCTGGAGACGGGCATCGAGGAACTGCTCCGGTTCGACGGTCCGGTGGAGCTCGCCACCTGGCGGTTCGCCACCGAGCCGCTGACCGTCGGCGGGCAGCGGATCGCGGCCGGCGACCCCGTCCTGGTGGTGCTGGCCGCCGCGGACCGGGACCCGGAGCGCTTCGCCGAGCCGGACACCCTCGACCTGTCCCGCCGCGACAACCAGCATCTGGGCTACGGGCACGGCATCCACTACTGCCTCGGCGCCCCCCTCGCCCGTCTCGAGGGCCGGACGGCGTTGGCGACCTTGCTCACTCGGCTCCCCGACCTCCAACTGGGTGCGGCCCCGGAGGAGTTGCGCTGGCGCGGTGGACTCATCATGCGCGGCCTGCGGACTCTTCCGGTCGAGTTCGCTCCTGAGCCGGGACGAAGTGGAAGCAATAGCTCGACAGTTCTGTGATGTTCGCGTGTTCCTCGCGACATCGAGTTGTGATGGACGATGATCAGCGGCTACGTTCCCGCAGAGACGCGTCGACCCCCCGGCGGGATGCCGGGCCGGGTCCGCGCGGCCATCGCAGTCGACGAAAGGCATCCGCATGCTCTCCGGAAACGGTCGTCACCGCCGCCCCCGTCAGGCGCCCGCGGTCGTCGTCGCGGCCGGCGTGACCGGGTCCGCGCTCGCCCTGCCGCTCTTCGCGGCCACCGGCGCCAGCGCGGCCGACGGGGCGACCTGGGACCGGGTCG
>NZ_JACADT010001144.1:0-1665 GCF_013421635.1 Streptomyces sp. UH6
CCTGCGCCACGTCGTCGACACCGTCGGCGCCGGGACCGCGGGCCCGCTCACGCCGTGGTGCGTGCTCCTGGTGGCGCTGGGCGCGGTGCGCTTCGGCGCGAGCTTCACCCGCCGCTACCGCTCGGGGCGGGTGTCGCTCGGCGTCCAGTACGACCTGCGCAACGACGCCTTCGCCTCGCTCGTCCGGCTCGGCGGCGTCAAGCAGGACGAGCTGCGCACGGGACAGGCCGTGAGCCGCTCCATCTCCGACATCACGCTCGTCCAGACGCTGCTGCAGTTCCTGCCGAACCTCACCGGCAACGTGCTGATGTTCCTGACGTCCCTGGTGCTGATGGCGCTGCTGTCCCCGCCGCTGACGGCCGTGGCGCTGGTCGTCGGGCCGCTGCTGTGGTTCATCGCCCTCCGCAGCCGCCGCGACCTGTTCCCGGCGAACTGGCACGCCCAACAGGAGGCCGCCGAGGTCGCCTCCGCCGTGGAGGCGACGGTCACCGGGGTCCGGGTGGTGAAGGGCTTCGGGCAGGAGCGGCGCGAGCGGGCGGACCTGGACCGGCGGGCGCGCCGGCTCTTCGCCTCCCGGATCCGGGTCGTGCGGTACATGAGCCGGTACAACCCGGCACTGCAGGCGGTGCCCGCCCTCGGCCAGGTGGCGGTCCTGGCCCTGGGCGGCTGGATGGCGCTGGAGGGCCGCATCTCGCTGGGCACGTTCCTGGCGTTCACCACGTACCTCGGCTCGTTCGTCACGCCCGTACGGCAGCTGGCCACCCTGCTCACCGTGTGGCAGCCCGCGCGGGCGGGCGCGGTCCGCGTCCTGGAGGTGATCGACGAGACGCCGGGCCTGGCCGAGGCTCCCGACGCGGTCGAGCTGCCGCCCGGGCCGCCCTCCGTGGTCTGGGAGGACGTCACCTTCGGTTACGGACCGGACGGCCGGGCCAGGACGCCGTCCGGGAAGCCGCCGTCCGGGAAGCCGCTGCTGCGCGGCTTCTCGCTGGAGATCCGTCCGGGCGAGACGGTGGCGGTCATCGGCCTCGCCGGCTCGGGCAAGTCCACGGCGGCCGCGCTGCTGCCCCGCTTCTACGACGTGACCGGCGGCCGGGTCCTCGTCGGCGGCCACGACGTGCGCGAGCTGTCCCTGGACTCGCTGCGCTCGCGGATCGGCTTCGTGTTCGAGGAGTCGCTGCTGCTGTCCGACACCGTGCGGGCCAACATCGCGTACGGCTGCCCGGACGCCGACGACGGGCGGATCCGCGCGGCGGCACGCCTCGCCCGCGCCGACGAGTTCGTCGAGCGGCTCTCGCACGGCTACGACACGGTCGTCGGCGAACAAGGGCTCACGCTCTCCGGCGGGCAGCGGCAGCGGATCGCCCTGGCCCGGGCCCTGCTGGCCGAGCCGTCCCTGCTGGTCCTGGACGACGCCACGTCGGCGATCGACACCCGGGTGGAGGCGGAGATCCACGACGCGCTGCGCAGGGAGCCCCGTCGCCCCACGACGCTCGTCGTGGCGCACCGGCGCTCCACCCTGGAGCTCGCCGACCGGATCGCCGTCCTGGACGAGGGCAGGATCGTCGACACCGGCACCCTGGACGAACTCCGCTCCCGTTCCCCGCTGTTGCGGACCCTGCTGTCGGCGGCGGACGAACCCGCGCGGGCCGCGTCCACGCCCGTCGC
>NZ_JACADT010001145.1:0-1657 GCF_013421635.1 Streptomyces sp. UH6
CGTAGGCGCTGTGGCGCTGGCCCGGTTGCCCGGCCTGTGCCTGCGCGGTCCGGCCGCCCGGGGCGGTGGGCGGTCGGTGAGGGGCGGTGAGGTGAGGTGACGTCAGGGAGGGGTGGGAGGCAGGGTACGGCTCTGGTGGTGCGGAGGTGGCGCGGGTAGGTTCGGGCCACCTATGTCTCCAGGGGAGGGTGCATGCGCAAGGCGCTCAGAGGAGCGACGGCACTCGGCGTGCTGATGGGCACACTGGGCACGGCAGGGACGGCCACCGCCGTCCAGCCCGGAGCCGTCGACACCACCACGGCAACCGCCCAGGTCACGACGGCCGAGGCGGACATACTGGACCGGCTCCTCGCGATACCCGGGATGAGCCTGATCCAGGAGAAGCCGTACACCGGCTACCGCTTCTTCGTGCTGAACTACACCCAGCCGGTGGACCACCGCGACCCGTCCAGGGGAACGTTCCAGCAGCGCATCACCGTGCTGCACAAGGACGTCTCCCGCCCGACGGTCTTCCACACCGGCGGCTACGGCGTCTCCACCACCCCGAGCCGCCGTGAGCCCACCCAGATCATCGACGGCAACCAGGTCTCCATGGAGTACCGCTTCTTCACGCCGTCCCGTCCGGACCCGGCCGACTGGTCGGACCTGGACATCTGGCAGGCCGCCAGCGACCAGCACCGGATCTTCCGGGCGCTCAAGCCGCTCTACGGCGGCAACTGGCTGTCCACCGGCGGCTCGAAGGGCGGCATGACCGCCACCTACTACGAGCGGTTCTACCCGCGCGACATGGACGGCGTCGTCGCCTACGTCGCCCCCAACGACGTCGTGAACAAGGAGGACTCGGCCTACGACGAGTTCTTCGAGACCGTCGGCACCAAGGAGTGCCGCGACCGCCTCAACGGCGTGCAGCGCGAGGCGCTGGTCCGCCGGGACGCGCTGCTGGAGCGCTACGCGGCGGCCGCCGCCGAGAACGGCTGGACCTTCACGACGATCGGCTCCATGGACCACGCCTACGAGGCAGTGGTGCTCGACTACGTCTGGGGCTTCTGGCAGTACAGCACCCTCGCCGACTGCGAGTCGATCCCGGCCGACGCCGCGAACGCCACCGACGAGGAGATCTGGAACTCGGTCGACACGATCGCCGGGTTCTCCTCCTACACCGACCAGGGCCTGACCCCGTACACGCCGTACTACTACCAGGCCGGCACCCAGCTGGGCGCGCCCACGATCACCTTCCCGCACATCGAGGACGGGCTGATCCGCTACGGCTACCAGCCGCCGCGGAACTTCGTGCCGCGCTCCGTCCCGATGCGGTTCCAGCCGTCGGCGATGCGCGACGTGGACACCTGGGTGCGCAAGAACGCCCGTCAGATGCTGTTCGTCTACGGCGAGAACGACCCGTGGGGCGCCGAGCCGTTCCACCTGGGCAAGGGCGCGAAGGACTCCTACGTGCTGACCGCGCCGGGGATGAACCACGGCGCCAACGTGGCCGGCCTGGTGCCCGAGGAGAAGGCGCTCGCCACCGCCCGCATCCTCGAGTGGGCCGGGGTCGCGTCCGCCGCCGTCCAGGCGGACCCGTCCCGGGCGAAGCCGCTGGCGAAGTTCGACGCCACGCTGGACCGGCGGGACGTCGAGCGGGAGCGGAACCTGCGCCCGT
>NZ_JACADT010001146.1:0-1655 GCF_013421635.1 Streptomyces sp. UH6
CGGCCGCGTTCGATGCCGGCGGCGCGCTCCTCGGGCGAGGCGTACATGGGGGTGACCTCGCCGGTGGCGGCCCAGTGCACCAGGTTGGACAGCGCCTCGGCGTTGGCGGCGACGTGCGCGGCCAGGTGGGCGCGGCTCCAGTGCGGCAGGGCGCTGGGCGCGGCGTAGGCCTGCTCGTCGAGGCCGGCGGCGGCCCGCAGCACCAGTTCGGTGCCGAGGGCCGACCAGCGGCGGGCGTCGGCGAAGGTCCGGGTCGCGGACATCAGGCGGACTTCTCCGCGACGACCCGGTTCTCCAGGCGGCCGATGCCCTCGATCTCGGTGACGACCGTCTCGCCGCCGGTCAGGTAGCGGGCCGGCTTGCGGGCGTGGCCGACGCCGCCGGGGGTGCCGGTGGCGATGATGTCGCCGGGGTTGAGGCGGACGACCGTGGACACGTACTCGACCAGGTCGACCGGGTCGAAGAGCAGGTCCCCCGTGGTGTCGGACTGCATGACCTCGCCGTCCACGGTGAGCGTGACGTCGAGGGCGGGGCGGACGCCGCCCGGCAGCTCGTCCGGGGTGACCAGGTAGGGGCCGACCGGGGTGCTGGAGTCCCACATCTTGCCCTGGAGCCACTCACGGGTGCGGAACTGCCAGTCCCGGCAGGTGATGTCGTTCAGGACGGTGAACCCGGCGATGGCCCGCTCGGCCTCCTCGCCGCGCGCGCGGCGCACCGGCCGGCCGACGACCACCGCGAGTTCGACCTCCCAGTCGAAGGCGTCGGTCTCCCCGGGGCGCAGGATGTCGTCGCGGGCGCCGATCAGCGAGTCGGCGAACTTGGCGAACAGGGTGGGGTGTTCGGGCAGGTCCCGGCCCATCTCCTGGATGTGGTTGCGGTAGTTGAGGCCGACGCACACCACCTTGGTGGGGGCGGGCACCACCGGGGCGAGGTCGGCGCCGGCCACCGGGTACCTCGTGCCGTCCGCCGAGGCGGCCAGCTCGCGCCAGTCGTCCCGGGCGAGCAGCGCGCCCACGTCGGCGACGCCGAGGTCGACCAGTTCCTCGCCGTCGAGCCGGACGGCCCGGGTGGTGCCGTCGGTGCGGAGGGTGGCGAGCTTCATCGGGTGGTTCCTTCCACGTGGGTGCGGTCGAGCCGCAGGGCTTCGAAGACGGGCGCGTCACTGAACCGGAAGAGGTCCAGGGCGCCGGAGTCGGAGTCGGTGGAGCCGGCCTCGGAGCGGACGGACAGCGGCTGCCAGGACGGCACGACGAACAGGTCGCCGCGGGTGACGGACCAGGTGGCGTCGCCGACGGTGACGGTGCCGGAGCCGTCGAAGACCTGGTAGACGGAGGAGCCGGTCTCGCGGACCGGGGCGGTCTCGGCCCCGCGGGCGACGCGGTGCATCTCGGCGCGGAGGGTCGGCAGCACGTCGGCGCCGGTCGCCGGGTCGGTGAAGCGGACCGCGGCGTGCCCGGGCTCCACGGTGCCCCCGTGGCCCTCCGCCTCCAGGGCGAGCTGGTCGCTCAGCGCCCGGTCGGTGTGCTCCCAGCGGTAGGCGAGCAGCGGCGAGCCCGGGCCCGTGGCGCCGGCGGCGACGGGCTTCAGACCGGGATGGCCCCACAGCCGCTCGGAGCGCGAACGGTCCGGGGTGATGCGCTCGGCGTCGCTGATCG
>NZ_JACADT010001147.1:0-1655 GCF_013421635.1 Streptomyces sp. UH6
GGGGCCGGGTCAGGACTGGAGGAGGACCGCGCAGGACTCGGCGGGCAGCCGCAGGACGCCGTCGGCGTCGGGGGCCTCCAGGGGGGACCAGGAGGCCAGGACGTCGACCGGCCGGGAGCCGAGGGGGACGTCGGCCGGCGCCTGACCCAGGTTGACGACGATGCGCAGGTCCCCGCGCCGGAACGCGAACCAGCGCGCCTGCGCGTCGTACGCGATCCGCACGTCCGAGAGGTCCGGGTCCTTGAGGTCCCCCTGCTCGTGGCGGAGCCCGATCAGCATCCGGTACCAGGCGAGCAACCGCGCGTGCGGCTCCTTCGTCGGCTCCGTCCAGTCCAGACAGGACCGCTCCCGGGTCGCCGGGTCCTGCGGATCCGGCACGTCCTCCTCCGCCCAGCCGTGCGCCGCGAACTCCCGCCGACGCCCCTGCCGGACCGCCTCCGCCAGCTCCGGATCGGTGTGGTCGGTGAAGAACTGCCAGGGCGTGGAGGCGCCCCACTCCTCGCCCATGAAGAGCATCGGCGTGAACGGCGCGGTCAGCGTGAGGGTGGCCGCGCAGGCCAGCAGTCCGGGGGAGAGGGTGGCGGACAGCCGGTCGCCCTGCGCCCGGTTGCCGACCTGGTCGTGGGTCTGCGAGTAGCCCAGCAGCCGGTGTGCGGCGAACCGGGCGCGGTCCAGCGGCCGCCCGTGCCGCCGGCCGCGGAAGCTCGAGTACGTGCCGTCGTGGAAGAAGCCGGCGGTCAGCGCCTTGGCCGTCGCGGCGAACGGGTCACGGGCGAAGTCCGCGTAGTAGCCCTGCGACTCGCCGGTCAGCGCGGTGTGCAGCGCGTGGTGGAAGTCGTCGTTCCACTGCGCGTGCAGGCCCAGACCGCCCGTCTCGCGGGGAGCGACCAGCCGCGGGTCGTTCAGGTCGGACTCGGCGATCAGGAACAGCGGCCGGCCCAGTCCCACCGCCAGCCGGTCCACCGCCGTGGAGAGCTCCTCCAGGAAGTGGTAGGCCCGCGTGTCCCGCAGCGCGTGCACCGCGTCCAGCCGCAGACCGTCCAGCCGGTAGTCCCGCAGCCAGCTCAGCGCGCTGTCGACCAGGAACTCGCGCACCTCGTCGGACCCGGGCGCGTCCAGGTTCACCGCCGCGCCCCACGGGGTCTGGTGGGTGTCGGTGAAGTAGGGGCCGAACGCGGGGAGGTGGTTGCCGGACGGGCCGAGGTGGTTGTGGACGACGTCGAGCACGACGCCCAGCCCCAGCTCGTGCGCCCGGTCCACGAACCGCATGAGCGCCTCCGGACCGCCGTACGGCTCGTGCACCGCCCACAGGGAGACGCCCTCGTACCCCCAGCCGTGCCGCCCGGGGAAGGGGCACAACGGCATCAGCTCCACATGGGTGACGCCCAGCTCCGCGAGGTGCTCCAGCCGCGCCGCGGCCGCGTCCAGCGTGCCCTCCCGGGTGTACGTCCCCATGTGCAGCTCGTAGAGGACCGCCCCGGGCAGCGGACGGCCCGGCCAGTCCACGCGCCACCGGTACAGCCCGTGGTCGACGACGGCACTCGGCCCGTCCGGGCCGTCGGGCTGCCGCCGGGAGCGCGGGTCCGGCAGCACCGGCCCGCCGTCCAGGGCGAACCCGTACCGCGAACCGTCCCGCGCGGCGGCCTGCGCCGTCC
>NZ_JACADT010001148.1:0-1654 GCF_013421635.1 Streptomyces sp. UH6
GGCGACGCCGCTTTCCCGTGCGACGCCGCCTCCCGGGACCGGGGCGCCGTTGCCGGAGGCCGTCGGGCGCCGGCCGTCCCCGTCCCGCCCCGACCCGCCCCGCACGTGCCGGGTGTCGCGTTCCGGCGGCTACCGTTGGCATATGCGCCGAGGTGCGCACGGCGGGCCGACGGGGAGGAGACCGGTGGACGACGCGGACGACCTGGCCACCCGCCAGGTGCGCCTGCCGCACCTGCGGCTCGACGACCTGCTGGACGAGCTCCAGGGCCGTCTGCAGGCCGCGCGCGGCACCCGGGACCGCGTCCACGGTCTGCTGGAGGCGGTGCTGTCGGTCGGCCGCGACCTCGACCTGGAGCAGGTGCTGCGCGGCGTCGTCGAATCCGCGACCGTGCTGGTCGACGCCCGGTACGGCGCGCTCGGCGTGCTCACCCCCGACGGCCAGGGGCTCTCCTCCTTCTACATGGTCGGCGTGGACGAGGATCGGATCGCGCAGATCTCCAGCTTCCCCGCCGGGCACGGCGTGCTCGGCCAGCTGGTCCGGCACCCGGAGCCGCTGCGCCTCGACCGGCTCTCCGACCACCCGGAGTCCTTCGGCTTCCCGGCGCACCATCCGCCCATGGAGAGCTTCCTGGGCGTCCCCGTCCGGGTCCGCGACAAGGTCTTCGGCAACCTCTACCTCACCGAGAAGGGCAACGGGCAGGGGTTCGACGAGGAGGACGTGGCCGTGCTCTCCACCCTGGCCGTGGCGGCCGGGGTGGCCATCGAGAACGCCCGCCTCTACGAGGAGTCCCTGCTGCGGCAGCGGCTGCTGCGGGCCGGCGCGGAGATCACCCGCAGCCTGATGTCCGGCAGCGACCGCGGCGAGGCGCTGGCCCTGATCGCCGAGCGGGCCCACGAGGTCACCGGCGCGCAGGTCACCGTCGTGGCGGTACCGGTGGAGGACACCGGCTCGCTGGTGCTGGAACTCGCCATCGGCGAGGACGCCGAGGAGTACCGCGGGCTGGTGCCGGCCCAGGACGACAGCTTGATCGGGCGGGCCTTCGCCACCGGTCGCCCGGTGGTGGTGCACGACGTCTCCAAGGACCACCGGGCGCTCTCCGCGCTGCCCCGCACCGCCGGGATGGGCCCGGCCGTCGCGCTGCCGATCGGCAGCGGCACCGCCGACGTTCGGGGTGTGGTGCTGCTGGTCAGGGAGACCGGCCGGACCGCGTTCACCGCCACCGAGATCGAACCGCTTCAGGGCTTCGCGGCTCAGGCGGCCGTGGCGATGGAGCTGGCCGACCGGCGCCGCGAGGCCGAGCAGATCGCGATGCTCCAGGACCGCGACCGGATCGCCCGGGACCTGCACGACCTGGCCGTCCAGCGGCTCTTCGCCACCGGTATGACCCTGCAGAGCGCGGGCCGCTTCATCAGCCATCCGGAGGCGGCCGAGCGGGTGACGCACGCGGTCGAGGACCTGGACGAGACCATCAAGATCATCCGCTCGACCATCTTCGGGCTGCGCGCCCGCGACGGGATCTCCGGTGCCGGGCTGCGCTCCCGGGTGGTGCGGACCGTCGCCGAGGCGGCGCGGGACCTGGGCTTCACCCCCGGCGTGCGGACCGCGGGCCTGATCGACAACGACGTCCCGGCGGACCTCGCCGACCAGGTGGTG
>NZ_JACADT010001149.1:0-1652 GCF_013421635.1 Streptomyces sp. UH6
GTACGCCTCCGGCGGGGCCGGGGACCGGCCGGGGCCCCTCCCGCGGTCGGCAACGGCGCCTCCCGCGGGCGCCGATGAGAGAAAGGCCGTGCGTCCGCGGCCGATCCCACGGATCATGGACCCCATGGCCGAGAACCCTCACGCCCCTGTGCCCATCCGGCTCGCCCTCGACGACGGCGACTCCCCGATCGACGTCATCGACGCCCTGTTCCTCCAGCGCTTCACCACCGGCGAGCAGCCGTACTCCCGCACGGTGAGCATCGACCGCGTCCGGCCCGGCGCCCAGCTGGTGCCCGACGACGCCCGCGTCGTACGGCAGGCCAGCAGCGACAAGCAGCGGTCCACCCTGGCCGAGGGCGACGGCTGGACCCTGCGGGTCTCCACCGCCCAGTGGGGCAGCGGCACCCACGTCTCGGTGACGGCGACCACCGAGGAACTGGCGGAGTCGGTGGTCCACCGCTGCACCGACGGCGTGGAGATGGAGCCGGAGCCGGTCCCCGAGGAGGTGACCATGGGGTTCTGGCACCTCTCCCCGCGCCGCGGCCCGCTGCGCATCACCCGACAGATCTCCGCCGCCACCTGGGACGAGGTCCGCGCCAACTACACCGCCCCGGTGGCCGAGGCGATGGACTCGCTGATGAAGACCACCCCCGAGGACATCGCCGGCCGCCTCCTGCTGCTGCACGGCCCGCCCGGCACCGGCAAGACCACCGCGCTGCGCACCCTGGCCCGCTCCTGGCGGGACTGGTGCCAGGTGGACTGCGTGCTCGACCCGGAGCTGCTGTTCTCCGACGCCGGTTACCTGATGAACATCGCCATCGGCGAGGACGACGACGACGAGGACGGCGAGGGCCGCTGGCGGCTGCTCCTCCTGGAGGACTGCGACGAACTGGTCCGCGGCGAGGCCAAGCACGTGGCCGGCCAGGCGCTGTCCCGGCTGCTCAACCTGACCGACGGTCTGCTGGGCCAGGGCCGCAAGGTGCTGGTCGGCATCACCACCAACGAGGACCTGGAACGTCTCCATCCGGCCGTGGTGCGCCCCGGCCGCTGCCTGGCGCGGATCGAGGTCGGTCCGCTCACCCGGCGGGAGTCGGTGGAGTGGCTGGGCACCGAGGAGGGCATCGGCCGGGACGGCGCCACCCTGGCGGAGCTGTACGCGCTGCGGCGCGGCACCTCGCCGACGTCGCTGCCGGAGCCGCGGGCCGGGGAGGACGCGGGGCTCTACCTCTAGTGCTTTGATGGCGGTATGACCGTCTACGTCGGCACCTCGGGCTGGCAGTACAAGGACTGGCGCGGCGTGCTCTACCCGGAGGGCACGCCGGTGCGGCGGTGGCTGGAGGAGTACGCCGCCCGGTTCGCCACCGTGGAGAGCAACAACGCCTTCTACCGGCTGCCCTCCCGCGAGACCTTCGCCGGCTGGCGGGAGCGGACGCCCGAGGACTTCACGGTCGCCGTCAAGGCGAGCCGGTTCCTGACGCACGTCAAGCGGCTGCGGGATCCCGCCGAGCCGGTGGAACGCCTGCTCGGCCACGCGGGCGGCCTCGGAGACCGGCTCGGCCCGGTGCTCCTCCAGCTGCCGCCGACCCTGCGGGCCGACGCCGGTCTGCTCGACGCCTGCCTGGCCTGCTTCCCGCCCGGGGTGCGGGTCGCGG
>NZ_JACADT010000115.1:0-9784 GCF_013421635.1 Streptomyces sp. UH6
CCTCCCCGGACCGCCAAGGGGACGCCGAGGGGACCGGCCGACCCGGGCCACCCAGGGGGCGCCGGGGGGCGGCCGGGTGGGTCACACCGCCGCGTACACCGCGTTCAGGTACTGCGCCCCCGTCTCGGACCCCACCAGCCCCGCCTTCATCTCGTTCATCACGTAGCAGAAGGTCATCCGCCGCTCCAGGTCCATCACGATCTGCGAACCGCCCCAGCCGCCCCAGAAGCAGATCCGCCCCTCGGGGATGAACGGCACGCCGGCCGGCTCCGGCAGCGCGTACCCGATGCCCCACCGCAGGGGGGTCGCCAGCACCTGGTCGACGCCGTGCGCCTGCTCGCGGAAGATCAGCTCGATGGTCTCCGGCGAGAGCAGCCGCACCCCGTCCACCTCGCCCCCGCGCGAGACCACGGAGAGGATCCGCGCGATCGAGGCCGCGTTGCCGTGGCCGTTGGCCCCGCCGATGTCGGCGAGCCGCCACTCGGGAGCGTTCGCGATCTCCGCCCGCAGCGGCGCCCCCATCAGCGTCTTCGCCAGCACGCTCCGCGGGTCGACGGCGCCCGGGTCGATCTGCTGCGGCGGCGGCGGGACGATCTCCGCGCAGCGTCCCCAGTCCGCCTCCCTCGCGCCGATCCGGAAGTCCGCGCCCAGCGGGCCCGAGATCTCCTCGTCCACGAACCGCTTCAACGGCTTCCCGCTGACCCGCCGCACCACCTCGCCGACCAGATGCCCGAAGTTGAGGAGGTGGTACCCGGACCCCTCGCCCGGCGTCCACCACGGGGCCTGCGCGGCCAGGTGGGCCGTCGAGCGCTCCCAGTCGAAGAGGTCCGCCGCGTCGAACGGCGCGGCCCATCCGGACACCCCGGAGGTGTGGCTCAGCAGGTGCCGGACCAGCACCCCCTCCTTGCCGTTGGCGGCGAACTCCGGCCAGTACTTCGCCACCGGGGCGTCGACGTCCAGCTCTCCGCGGTCCACCAGCATCAGAGCGGCCAGCGAGGCCACCGTCTTGGTCGTGGACCACACGTTGACCACGGTGTCCCGCTCCCACGGCCGGGTGCGCTCCCGGTCGGCGTGACCGCCCCAGAGGTCGATCACCCGCTCCCCGTCGATGTCCAGGTACACCGACAGCCCGGTCTCCGCGCCGACCGCCAGGTTCGCCTCCGCGGCCTCCCGCACCGCCGCGAAGCGCTCGTCCACATACCCGTTGAGTCCGGCCACCGCCGTGCCCCCTGTTCCCACCGGCCGGACCCGACCGTCCGTACCGCCTGACCAGCACCCTAGAAGCGCACAGCCCCACCAGGGAACGCGCGGAACAAGATTCGGTGCACATGCACACACCTGCGACCCGTTCCATGGTCAGCAGCGGTCCACAGTCGCCTCCCCGGCGACCCCGGATGTCCGGGCGCCCGGACGGAGGGATTTACGCCGGTGCCTGACGTCCCACCTCCACGGTGGCCTCGGACCCGGGCGGCAGGAGAGTGGCCGGATCGCCGGGCACCCGGCAGCGCTCGAGCAGCAGCACGCCGCTGCGGAGCGGGACCGGTCCGCCGGCACGGAGCAACTCCACCATGTCCGTGTCCACGAAGGACACGTGGGCGAGCGCGGGATGCCCGGACAGGCCCGACAGGTCCGTGTCGGCGGGCGCACGGTACAGCCGTAGGTTCGTCACGGCCGGACCGAGCAAGGGGGGCACCGACACCGCCGTGTCGAACAGGCCCAGACTGAGGCTGGTCAGGGTGCCCAGCTCGCGCAGGTGCTCGCTCCCGTGCACCGGACCCTCGGGAAACAGCATGAGGTGGTCCAGTTCCCGGAACTCGCGCAGCGGCGACAGATCGGTGTCGGGCGCGAGCGCCAGCGCGAGAAAGTCCAGCGAGGGCTGATGGGCGAGCAGCGTCGCGACGTCGACCGGGAAGTTGACGTTCAGCTCGGTGAGCCGCGGCAGGACCGCCAGGGCGCTCAGCTGGGCCGGGTGGCTGACCGTGACCATGTGTCCCGCGAGGCTCAGGCCGGACAGGACCGTACCGGCGTAGGCGGCGGCGTCGAAGTACGCCCACCCCTCGACCAGGGCGTCCACCACCTCTACGCGTCGGTCCGCGGCATAGGAGGCGAGCAGTCCCAGTGCCTCCTCGCCGCCCAGCAGTGCTGCCGTCCGCACCGTCTGGGCCGCGGCCTTCTCGGTGAGCTCGCCCAAGGACCGCGGCAGCCTGCGCAGCAGGCTCGGGCCCACCGCCGCCAGAGCCGGCGGATCGGTGGGGCGGCGTGGTGGGAGCAGGCGCTCCACCGCTTCGTCCAGGCGCACGGCGAGCGCCGGGGAGACCTCGGGCAGCGTCTCCTGGCAAGAGGCGGCCAGCAGCCGCAGGCCCCGGCCCTGGCGGGGCTCGGCGGCCGCCCGGTCCAGGATGCCGCCGAGGAGTTCCTCCCGCTGCGGTGCGTTGGCGTGGCCCGCCGCCATGACGATCGTCTCGCGCCACCCGTCGAGGTGGGCGCGTTCGACGAGGCTGCCGATCCGGTCCTGCTCGGTGGCCTCCTTGGCGGCCAGATACTCCTGGAAGGTGCGGTGGACGAAGTCCAGCCGGTCGGTGGTGGGGGAGCGCAGCACCCCGGAACGGTCCCGCAGTGACTCCAGCACCTGCCCGGCGTCGTGGTCGTTCAGATGCCGCATGGCGGACAGCTTCCTGCCGACCTGCGCCCGCGCCCGGTCCAGCGCGATCTCCGTCCGGTTGTTGTCGGAGAGCCACCAGGCCAGGTCGCGCAGGATCAACAGCTTGTCGCCCAGCCCGAGGGGGATGTCCGCCGCACTGGGCACCTGCCGGGCGGCGTCCCGGTCGTGGACCAGGGTCTCCAGTGCCGTTCGGTACAACTCCATCCGGTTACGCGGGAGTTGGCGGCCCTGGTTGAGGTGCATGGCGCACAGCATGGCCGCGAGCAGGGGAGTGGTCGCCAACGAGTGCAGATGGGGCCGGTTGTGCAGGCTGCTCAACAACGCCTGTTCGTAGGCGGGGAGTTCCTCCACCGGGCAGGGCAGCGCGTCGCCCACCGCACGCGCGGCGTGGTGCCACTGCCGGACGAACGCGGCCAGGTCCGGCGGTGACATGCGGTCCAGCAGCAGCGGGACGAACCGCTCCCGCCGCAGCCAGTCCGCCCCCGCCGCCGTCGGCCGGGAGGTGACGACGACCCTGACGTCCGGGTACGACGCGAGCAGCCGGCGGAGCCAGTCCCGGACCGACCGCCGTTCCGCAGCCCGCAGCTCGTCCACCCCGTCGATCAGCAACAGGGCTCGACCGGACTCCAGCTGCCGCTCCACCCACGCCCTGGGCAGCACGCCGGTGAGTTCCGGCGCCACGGAGTCGAGCATCGCCTCGGGCCTGGGCAGGGGGCGACCGCTGTACTCCCGCAGCTTGACGAGGACGGGCGTCAGCCCGTTCCAGTGGCTCAGGTGTCCGGAGAACGCCCCGCGGGCGGCCGTGACCGCCAGCCAGCGCAGCAGCGTGGTCTTGCCCGAACCGGCCTCCCCCCGCAGGAGCACCCGGGAGAACTCGCCCAGTGCCGCCTCCGCGCGCATGCCCGGACTCTGACCGCCGTCCTCCCAGTCGCTCATCGCCGACCGGAGCGTCGGAACCGTCCGCGAGGCCCGCCGCCGCGGGGTGCCGTCGTCCCAGGTGGCCCGCAGGCTGACGTAGGCGACGCTGAGGGACGCCGGCTGGTCGGAGGCGCCGCGGAACAGCGTCACCTCGTCCAGTGTGTCGCTGACCAGCTGGAGGTACCTGCGACGGAACGCCTCGTCCCGGTCGGTGCCCTCCGGGGCGAACAACGACCGGTCGGGCAGTCTTTTCAGCAGCAGAGCGATCTCCGCACCCAACGAGGAGGTACGACTCAGCAGTTCGGCCTCCGCCCGGTCCTTGAAGGCCGGGAGGCCGCGGACGATCTGCACGTAGTACTCGCTGCATTCGGACAGCAGCCGTTCGTACAGCCGCGTCTCGGCCTCGCCCAGCCCCAGCGGCGGCCGCACCGAGCTGACGATCGCGCGGGTCAGCTCGGCCGGGTGTGCGTCGGCGGCCAGCAGGGCCTCGTCGGAGAGGTCGGCCGCGGCGAAGGTGTCGCAGACCGCGTCGGTCACCGCCGCACGGCCGCTCTCCTCCAGGCCGCGGAACTCCCGCTCGAGGTGCGGCTCCAAGCGGTCGAAGACGGCGTTGACGATCTGCTCGAACTGGCCCCTGACCTCGCGCTGCAGCCGTATGCCCGGCACCCTCAGACGCACCAGCTCGTCCAGGGACAGGTGTCGTTCCTGCTCCCGCCGCTTCCCGCCCAGCCACATCCCGGCCGCCGCGTTCGCCACCGTCGTCCCCAGCCGCAGCGCGGCCGTCTCCGCGAGCATGTGCCCATCCCCTCCCCACGCGTGGAACAGCATTCTGTCCCGGAGGCGGAGACGGCCGCAGCCGCCCGCAGAAAAGGGCGGAGGGGCGGCCCCGGTGGTACCGGGACCGCCCCACCGCACGGTGCGGAGCCGAACGTCAGGCCGCCAGCCTCGCCAGCGCGGCGTCGACGCGGGCCAGCGTCCTGTCCTTGCCCAGGACCTCCAGCGACTCGAAGAGCGGCAGGCCCACCGTGCGGCCGGTGACGGCGACCCGGACCGGGGCCTGCGCCTTGCCGAGCTTGAGCCCGTGGGCCTCTCCGGCGGCCAGGACGGCCTCCTTCAGGGACTCCGCGGAGGACCAGTCGGCGGCCTCCAGCTTCTCGCGCGCCGTGCGCAGCAGCGCGTCCGAGCCCTCCTTCATCGCCTTCGTCCAGGACGCCTCGTCGAAGACCGGCTCCGGCAGGAAGAGGAAGTCGACGTTCGCGGTGATCTCGGAGAGCATCCGCAGACGGGTCTGCGCGTGCGGCGCGATCGCCGCCCACTTGGCCTCGTCGAAGTCCTCCGGCGCCCACGGCGCGAACGGCGCCCGCAGCCACGGCTCGCAGCGGGCCGCGAACTCCTTCGGGTCGAGCATCCGGATGTGGTCGCCGTTGATCGCCTCGCACTTCTTCAGGTCGAAGCGCGCCGGGTTCGGGTTGACGTCCTTCAGGTCGAACGCGGCGACCATCTCCTCGATGGAGAAGACGTCACGGTCGGCGGAGAGGGACCAGCCCAGCAGCGAGAGGTAGTTGAGCAGGCCCTCGGGCAGGAAGCCCTGCTCGCGGTAGAGGTTCAGCGAGGCCTGCGGGTCGCGCTTGGAGAGCTTCTTGTTGCCCTCGCCCATCACGTACGGCAGGTGGCCGAACGCGGGGACGGCCTTGGCGACGCCCAGCTCGATCAGCGCGCCGTAGAGCGCGATCTGCCGCGGGGTGGAGGAGAGCAGGTCCTCGCCGCGCAGGACGTGGGTGATCTCCATCAGCGCGTCGTCGACCGGGTTCACCAGGGTGTACAGCGGGGCGCCGTTGGCCCGGACGATGCCGTAGTCCGGCACGTTCTCCGGGGTGAAGGTCAGCTCGCCGCGGACCAGGTCGTCGAAGGTGATCGGAGTGTCCGGCATCCGGAAGCGCACGATCGGCCTGCGGCCCTCGGCCTCGTAGGCCGCGACCTGCTCGGCGGTCAGCTCGCGGCAGTGGCCGTCGTAGCCGGACGGGCGGCCGGCCGCACGGGCGGCCTCGCGGCGCTCGTCGAGCTCCTCGGTGGAGCAGTAGCAGTGGTAGGCGTGACCGCCGTCCAGCAGCTTCCGCGCGACGTCGCGGTAGATGTCCATCCGCTCGGACTGCCGGTACGGCGCGTGCGGGCCGCCGACCTCGGGGCCCTCGTCCCAGTCGAAGCCCAGCCAGCGCATGGCGTCCAGGAGCTGCTGGTACGACTCCTCCGAGTCGCGGGCCGCGTCGGTGTCCTCGATGCGGAAGACCAGGGTGCCCTGGTGGCGCCGGGCGTACGCCCAGTTGAACAGGGCGGTGCGCACCAGGCCCACGTGGGGGTTACCGGTGGGGGAGGGGCAGAAACGAACACGGACAGGTGCGCTAGCCACGCTTGACAACCTTGTTGGTGAGAGTGCCGATGCCTTCGATGGTGACGGCGACCTCGTCGCCGTCCTGGAGCGGGCCGACGCCCGCCGGGGTCCCGGTGAGGATCACGTCGCCGGGGAGCAGCGTCATCGCCGCCGAGATGTTGACGATCAGGTCCGCGACCGGGTTCACCATCTGCGCGGTGCTGCCCAGCTGACGCTGCTGACCGTTGACCGTGCACTGGACCGTGAGGTCGGCTGGGTCGACGTCGGTCTCGATCCAGGGGCCGAGCGGGCAGGAGGAGTCGAAGCCCTTGGCACGCGCCCACTGCTGCTCACGGCGCTGCACGTCGCGGGCGGTGACGTCGTTGGCGCAGGTGTAGCCGAGGATCACGTCCTTGACGCGCTCCCGCGGCACCTCGCGGCACATCCGCCCGATCACCACGGCGAGCTCCGCCTCGTGGTGGAGCTCCTCGGTGAAGGCGGGGTACTGGATGACGTCGCCGGAGCCGATGACCGAGGTGGACGGCTTGAAGAAGGCGAACGGGTCCTTGGCCGCCCGGGAGCCCATCTCCGCCGCGTGGTCCGCGTAGTTGCGGCCGAAGGCGACGACCTTGCTGGGCAGCACGGGCGGCAGCAGCCGGACCTTGCTCAGCGGGACCTTCGTGCCGGAGAGCTCGAACTCCGCGAACGGGATGCCCTTGATGATGTCGAGGACGAGTTCGTCCTGCCTGTCGCCCTCGACCGCGCCGAAGGCGACGTTCCCGTCGATGGAGAATCTGGCGATGCGCACGGGATTCTGATGCCCCTCACTGAGCTGCCGGCCGGAGTCTGACGCTCCAGGCTAACGCGGCCAAGGGGGCCCGGGTGGCGCGCCGCCCGGACGGCCCGGCCCGGCGGCCGGGCCCCGGCTCACTCCGCGACGGCGCGGACCGGGATCTCGTTGAGCACCGTGCGGCGGGGGTTGGCGGTCTGCGTCGGCAGCTCGACGGAATGCTCGCGCTCCTCGCCGAGCAGGTGCGCGGCGTCTTCCAGGTGCGCCAGGGTGGTGCGGCGCGGGTTGGCGGTGATGCGAGAGCTCATGTTCGTCTTCACTGTCGATCGGACCCCTCTGATGGCGGGTGCTGCTGGCGAGCTGCCGTCGACGGCACGCCGACGGTTCCTGTAAAGGGTCAGGCTAAAACGTCAGACTAAACGTGCGATTCCCCGCCCAAGCCGTGAAGGGTCAGTGAATCCTTAGTGATTTTCCTCACTCCGTGCCCCACCATTCGGGGCGGAACGGGTGAAAGCGGACTCCGTTCGATAGCGGACATAAGTAAGTGAAAGTCGTCATTCCGCTCCTGATCATGGCGACTGGGACACCGGGCGAGGCCTGCCGGATCCTGGGTGAACGTCTGGTTTGTCCGGGATGGGCCTCGACGTGCGGTGACAGCTCACTCACGCCGTGTCATCTGGGTCACGGCCTGCCCTACGGGCCTTGTTGAGGATCGGCCACTGTGCTGGAATTCCACGGACCGTCGTGGGATCCAGTCGACGCTCCGGTGCGCGATGCGGACCGGGCGGCGGACGGGAGGGGGAAGAAGCGCCGGTCCATCACGACCACGAAGGTCACTTGACGACCGACAACGGGGGCGCAGCCCGAACGCGCCCCTCATACGCCGACACCGTCCTCTCCTCTCCGGGGGGACGCCTGGTCCAGAGGTTGCGACGCTAGTGCAGGGACGTTTCAAGAGGGATGGCAGCGCTTCGGCGGAGCCGGAGCCACACAACGGGACCGCACGCGGTGCCTCGCCCCAGCACGCCCAGCCCCCGGGCCAGGGGCAGGCCGCCGAGCCGGCGGCCCCCGTGCTGAAGCCGGCCGGCAGCGGGTCCACGGGCCCGGGTGCCCGCATAGCCCTGCGCAACTGGCGCATCTCCACCCGCCTGGTGTCGCTGCTGGCCCTGCCCGTGGTCGCCGCGACCACCCTGGGCGGGCTGCGGATCAGCGACTCCCTCGAGGACATGCAGCAGCTGGAGAACATGCAGCTGCTCACCGAGATGACCAAGCAGGCCACCGAGCTGGCCAACGCGCTCCAGGAGGAGCGCGACGTCACCGCCGGCCCGCTGGCCCACGGCGCCAAGGACTCCGACTACAAGGTCAGGACGCCGCGGGAGAAGACGGACAAGGCCAAGGACCAGTTCCTCAAGGACACCGAGACCGTCGACGACAACCTCGGCGAGGGTGACCTCCAGGGCGTCCGCGACAGCCTCGTCGGCCTCATCGTCGAGCTGCGCGGACTCGACAAGCTCCGCGAGAACGCCTACGACGCCAAGGACAACTCGACCCAGACCGTCGAGTCCTACCACCGGCTCATCACCCAGCTGCTCGAACTGTCCACGGACATGGCCGAGGCCACCAGCAACCCGGAGATGATCCAGCACACCCGCGCCCTGGCCGCCTTCTCCTCGGCCAAGGAGTACGCGTCCATGCAGCGCGCGGTCATCGCCGCCTCGCTGCCCAAGGACGCCTCGTCCTTCGCGGACATCTCCGAGAACGACCGCCTCTACGGCGAGGCCGCCCGCGAGGGCGAGAAGAGCGAACTCGACGCCTTCGAGACCATCTACGGCTCCGGCCGCCAGAAGATGCTCGAGCCGCTCGAGAACAACAGCGTGATCGAGGTCGCCGACAAGTACTCGAACACGGTGCTCAGCCCCAACGGCAGCCGCAACGTGGGCAAGCAGTCCTACCAGGACTGGGTCGACGACGCCTCGACGAAGATCGAGTCGATGGGGAGCATCGAGCACACGCTCCTGGAGGAGATGGAGCAGAAGGCCCGCGAGCTCCAGGACGAGGCCCAGCGCGAGGCCCTGATCTCCGGTGTCCTGATCCTCCTCGTGCTCGGCGTGTCCCTGGTCGGCGCCTTCGTGGTGGCCCGCTCCATGATCCGCTCGCTGCGCCGCCTCCAGGACACCGCGACCAAGGTCGCCAAGGACCGCCTGCCCGAGCTGGTCAAGCAGCTCTCCGAGTCGGACCCGCAGGACGTCGACACCACCGTCGAGTCGGTCGGTGTGCACTCCCGCGACGAGATCGGCCAGGTGGCCGCGGCCTTCGACGACGTGCACCGCGAGGCGGTCCGCCTCGCCGCCGAGCAGGCCCTCCTGCGGGGCAACGTCAACGCGATGTTCACCAACCTCTCGCGCCGCTCGCAGGGCCTCATCCAGCGCCAGCTGACCCTGATCTCCGAACTGGAGTCCCGCGAGGCCGACCCGGACCAGCTGTCCTCGCTCTTCAAGCTGGACCACCTCGCCACCCGCATGCGCCGTAACGGCGAGAACCTCCTCGTCCTCGCGGGCGAGGAGCCCGGCCGCCGCTGGACCCGCCCGGTCCCGCTGGTCGACGTGCTCCGCGCCGCGGCCTCCGAGGTGGAGCAGTACGAGCGCATCGAGCTGGCCACGGTCCCCAAGACCGAGATCGCCGGCCGCGTCGTCAACGACCTCGTGCACCTGCTCGCCGAGCTGCTGGAGAACGCCACCTCGTTCTCCTCCCCGCAGACCAAGGTCCGGGTCACCGGTCACGCGCTGCCCGACGGCCGCGCGCTGATCGAGATCCACGACACCGGCATCGGCCTCTCGCCGGAGGACCTCTCCGCGATCAACGAGCGCCTCGCGGCGCCTCCCACCGTGGACGTCTCGGTCTCCCGGCGCATGGGTCTGTTCGTGGTCGGCCGCCTCTCGCAGCGCCACGGCATCCGCATCCAGCTGCGTCCCTCGGACTCCGGCGGCACCACCGCGCTGGTCATGCTCCCGGTGGACGTCGCCCAGGGCGACAAGAAGGCACCCGT
>NZ_JACADT010001150.1:0-1647 GCF_013421635.1 Streptomyces sp. UH6
GCCTGGGCGAAGTCGTCGCCCAGCGGGCGGACCCCCGCGGTGGCGTAGGCCTCCAGCCGGTCCACCAGCTCCGCGGGGTCGACGGCCCCGGTGCTCCAGGTGGGGGTGGAGAGGAGGAAGGGGGGAACGGAGCCGGTGCGCACCCGGTGGGCGATCTCGCGGACCCGTGCCTCGAACGCCCGGTACAGCGTGGCGTGGGCGCAGCGGCAGGTGCAGGAGTCGTTCTGCGTACCGGCCCACAACACCTGCTCGGAGACCTGCTCCGCCAGTGCCGCGAGGACGAGTCCGACGAGATGACCGGCGTCGCGGTAGTGCGTCCCGGGACCGAAGAAGCGCTCGGGCGCGCTCCAGGTGCCGGGCTCCGCTCCGTACCACGGGACGCGCGCGAACACCGGAGCCAGCGCCTCCAGCAACGCCGCCCGGTCCTGCCGGGCGTGGCGGACCAGACCGTCCAGCACGCGTTCGAAGGCGGCCACGTCCGCCTCGCGCGCGGCCAGCAACGCGCCGGTCTCCTCGGCCAGTTCGGCCACGGAGGCCGGTGCCGGGGCCAGGCGGGCGGACTCCGGCGGCGGAGGCAGCGTCTCCTCGTAGGCATCCGGCTCCCGCCCACCGGCCTCCACACCCAGCGCCGCCCGCGCCCGCGCACGCAGCGCCGAGGACAACTGATCGGCCTCGGCGACCAGTTCGTCCCGCACGCCGTCGTCCCTCAGCCTGCCCCCGTGCCGTTCCAGCAGCTTCACCGCGCGCTCCCGCGCGTCGGCGTCCGCCTGCCCGAAGGCATGGGCGACGCCGGGCAGCAGCAGGTCCACGGCCCCCGGCCGCGCGGCCAGCACCTTGCCGAGCAGTACGAGCTGGGAGCGGACCAGCTTCTTCTCCGTCCGGAAGAGCACCGACGCCGACAAGTCGGCGAGTTGCCGGTCCGTCAGTTCGCCCGCCAGGGCCATCTCGCCCAGGGCCGCCTGGGCGTACCCGGCGACCGTGGACATCGCGTCACCGGCCAGCGCCAGCCAGTCGCCGGTCCGCGCCCGCCGCTCCTCCCCGGTCAGCTCCAGTGCCGCCAGCAGCCGCTGGAACACCCGCAGGTCGGCGGGCGGCCCACCCCGCAGCAGCCGTGCCAGACAGCCGTCCACCATCTCCCGCCGCTCCAACAGCCCTTCGGCGGTGATCCGCGTCAGCACGGAGACCCAGCTGTCGTCGTCGCCGGAGTAGAGGTTCGCCATGGCGCGGCCGGCGTCCGCCGTCTCGAACAGCCCGGCGGTCAGGGCCTTGAGATGCCGGGTGTTCCGGATGCGGGTGTCGACGCTGTCCCGCCCCCGCCAGACGCCGTTGACGTGCTGGATCCAGGCGTGCACGTACGCGTCGGTGACCGGCGGCGGACAGTCGGCCAGCCGCACCAGCCCGTCCAGCAGCTCGTAGCCCACATCGGCGGAGACCGGCCGCGCGGCGACCCGGTGCGCCAGGTCGGCGAGCCATCGCGGGTCCCTGCCCCGCACCGCGTCGAGCAGGAGTCCTACCGGCGCCCCGGCCCACCGGAAGTCGGCGGCGGTCAGCCAGTCCGTGACCGCCGCCGCTCCGGTCCGGCAGGTCACCCCGGCCAGCTGCAGCGGCGGGTAGGCCCGCCGCTGCTCGGTCCACGACTCCCGGCGG
>NZ_JACADT010001151.1:0-1646 GCF_013421635.1 Streptomyces sp. UH6
CGGTCCTAGTCCGCGAAGGTGTGCCCGAGCCGCGGGGCGCCGCTGGTGGAGACGCCGAGGGCGGTCGGGGAGAGGGACCGGGAGCCGGTGGCGGTGATCTTCGTGCCGTCGGAGACGAGCTGGACGATGCCGCCGTTGTCGTTCTCGAAGGTGCCGGCCAGCAGGTCGGCGCGGCCGTCGCCGGTGACGTCGTCCAGCTTCACCTCGATGCCGAAGCGGTCCCAGTGCTCGTTCTCGCCGGGGACGCCCGCGGTGTTCTGGTGGAAGACCTGCGCGCCCGTGCCGGTCAGGCCGTTCGCGGTGCCGCGGAGGACGACCACGCTGCCGGCGTACTCGACGCCGTCGACGTCCTCCTGCGGGACTCCGACGGCGAGGTCGAGGTAGCCGTCCTTGTCGACGTCCCCGAGGTCGAGGGCGAGTCCGAAGCCGTCGGACTCCTCGGCGGCGCCGGGCACGCCGGCCGTGTCCTGGTTGATGGCCTGGAGCCGGCCGTTGCCGTCGGCGGAGCCGTAGGTGATCCATATCTGGCCGCCGACGTGGGTGTACGGCACCGGGTTGCCGTCCAGGTCCTCGGTGGAGCCGGTGTTGCTCACGATGTCGCCGTAGCCGTCCCGGTCGATGTCGCCGACGGCGGTGACCCAGCCGGAGCGCAGTTCCTTGGCCTGCGGGGAGCCGGGGCCGTCCGGGCCGCCCAGGAAGAGGAGGTTGTCGTTGCCGTCCTCCTGCTTCGACAGGTAGGTGCCGGAGGACACCAGGTCGGTGGAGCCGTCGCCGTTGACGTCGCCCGCGGTGAGCGTCCAGGGGTAGTAGTCGGCCGGCACGCGCAGCGGGTGGTGGGCGGCCGGCACCCCCGACGCCGAGAAGCCGCCCTTGAGGAACTGGACGGTACGGTCGCGGTCGGAGACGACCAGGTCGTCGCGGCGGTCGCCGTCGAAGTCCCCGGCCACCAGGGCCGAACCCCACTTGACCCCGTCGGCCGGGTTGGCGACGGTGACCGAGCCCGTGCCGGTGAGACCCGAGGGGGAGCCCCACAGGAGGGTGACGGAACCGGCGTCCGCCGTGTCGCCGACGTCCTCGCCGGGGGCGGAGGCGGCGAGGTCGTCGTAGCCGTCGCCGTTGAAGTCGCCGTAGGCCAGCTGGGCCCCGAACTCGTCCCCGGGCTCGGCCGCGCCGGGCACACCGGCCGTGTTCTGGCTGATCAGCGTGCGGTTGGTGGCGGTCACGCCGCCCGAGGCGCCGTAGAGCACCGCGATCTGGCCGGCCTCGGCGTGGCCCGAGACGTACGCGGTCGCGGCGTTGGCCGCGACATCGCCCTTGCCGTCACCGTTGAAGTCGGCCTTGGCCACCGCCGTGCCGTCGGCCGCGGCCGCGGAGGAGGCGGTGAGGGTCAGCAGGCCGCCGGTGAGGGCGACCGAGACGAGGGCCGCCAGGGCGGTGCGGGTACTGGGACGCAATGTGAACTCCTCGATTCCCCGATGGAACGGCACGCGGTCCCGTGGACCGCGGCCGGCGGACGGACGCCTGCCGGTGATCAAGACATGGGAGCGCGTGGAATGGTTGCCTCCACTTCCTCCTGGCCGATGTGGGACCGGTGCCGGGCCGATGCCCGGCCGACGAAGGGGCGCGGTCGACGGAGCGCGGACGAC
>NZ_JACADT010001152.1:0-1645 GCF_013421635.1 Streptomyces sp. UH6
TTGCCGCGCTTGGTCTAGGCCAATTGCCGCCGGCTGCTACCGTCGCCGTGGACCGGCAGGCGGCACGGCGGCGAGAGGGGATCAGCGGTGACGGACCCGGCGGTGACGGGCGGCGCGACACGACGGCCCAGGGCGTACATCGGTTCCTTCACGGCGGCCGGCGGTCCCGGCCTGGTCACCGCCGACCGGGACCCGGCGACCGGCGAACTCGCCCTCACCGGCGCCTCGGCCGACCTGCCCGACCCCTCCTACCTGGCCCTCTCCGCCGACGGTGACGTCCTCTACGCGGTGAGCGAGGCCCCCCGCGGCGCGGTCGCCGCCTACCGGGTCACCGGGGACCGTCCCGTCCTCCTCGGCCCGCCGGTGCCGGTCGGCGGCAGCGGCCCCACCCACCTGAGCCTCTTCGCCGGACGGGTACTCACCGCCAACTACAGTTCCGGCAGCGTCTCCGCCCTGCGGATCCGCCCCGACGGGGCCCTGCACCGGGCGCCCGCCGCCGTGCTCGTCCACAGCGGGTCAGGACCCTCCGTCCCGCGCCAGCAGGGCCCGCACGCCCACCAGGTCCAGGCCGACCCCGGCGGGCGCTGGGCGGTCAGCGTCGACCTGGGCACCGACTCGGTGCGGGTCTGCGCCGTCGAGGAGGACGGGCTGCGGCTGCACCGGGAGGTCAAGCTGCGCCCCGGATCGGGACCCCGCCACCTGGCGTTCCATCCCGACGGCGACCGTGCCTACGTGCTCAACGAACTGACCCCCACCGTCACCGTGTGCCGCTGGAAGACCTCCGAGGGCCTGCTGGAGCCGCTCTGCGAGCTCGGGGTGCTGGAGGGGGCCGCCGAGGGCGACGCGTACCCCTCGGGCGTCGTGGCGTCCGACGACGGGCGTTTCGTCTGGACCGCCACCCGCGGGGCCGACCTGATCTCGGTGTTCGCCGTCGACGGCGAGACCCTCCGGCTGCGCGGAACCGTCTCCTGCGGCGGACACTGGCCCCGTGCGCTCACCGCCCGCGGGCGGTTCCTCTACGTGGCCAACGAGCGCTCGGGCGACGTCACCTGGTTCACGGCCGATCCGGTCACCGGACTGCCCGAACGCCGGGGGTCGGTCCGGGTCGCCGCTGCCTCCTGCGTGGTCCTCGGCTGACGCCGGCCGCCACCGCGTCTTCCGCGGCGCCCGCCACCGCGTCGGTCACGGCGAACGGCCGTGGTCCCCGGCCCCGGATCACGTCGGATCGGGAGACGGGGCCCACGGCCGTCCACATGCTGTCGACCACAGGTATCCGCAGGACCGGGGTCTCAGCGGACGGGCATGCCCTGTGGCTGCTGGGGCGCGATGCCCAGCGCGGTCGTGTACTTGGCGAGCGCCAGCTTGCCGACGGCCGGGTAGGCGCCGAGCGGCTCGGACGCGGGGCAGCCCGCCTCCTGCGCGGCGGCCTCCAGCAGCTCCGGCTCGACCTCCGGGCCGATCAGGTACGGGGCGAGCGCCAGCTGCTGCGAACCGGCGGAACGCAGCTGGTCGGTGACCGAGGCGAGCGAGCCCTCCTGGTCCAGCGCCGCCGCCATCACCGGCACGGCGAGCCGCGCCGCCAGCAGCATGCCGGTGATACCGGCCGCCTGCACGGCCTCGTCGCCACCCACGGTGGCCAGCACGA
>NZ_JACADT010001153.1:0-1643 GCF_013421635.1 Streptomyces sp. UH6
GGCGGCATCCGCTCGGCCAGGTCGCCGGCCATCCGGTGCAGCTCGGCGATGGCCTCGGAGTACGCCTCGTGCGCTTCGAGAGCGGTGCTCTTGCCGGAGAGCGCCGCTCGCCGGACGGTGGCGATCTCGTCCAGGTCGGCCCGGAGCGCGGCCGGGACGTCGGCGTCGGCCCGCAGATCCTCTATCTCACGGTCGACGCGCGCGCCCCGCTGCTCGGACGGCGCCCGGGCCTCGGGCCTCCCGGCCGCGATGTACGGGGTGACCTCGTCCCGCTCGTCGGCGAGGGCGTGGGCGAGGGTCAGCGCGTCCTGGGTCTGCTGGGTGAGCGCGACCAGGTCCTTGCTCTCGTCCAGCCGCCCCACGGCGGAGAGGATGGAGGGGGTACCGGCTCCCGCGACGGCGGCGGCCACCACGGCCACCGCGACGATGAGCCGGTTGCGTACATGCGTGGCACGACCCCGGCCCACCTCGCCGCCGGCCGGGGCGGAGGCGCCCGGGGTTCCGGTGGTGGTGGGCGAGTTCTCCGTGCCCTCGCGGGAGGCCTTCTTCTTGCCCGTACGCCGAGGCCGCGTCTTCTGCACCGGTGCTCGCATTCCTGACTCGTGTACCCAAGGCCCGGGTGACCTGCCGTCAACTGGGGCGACACTCACCCGGTACGGTTCCGGTTTTTCGGTGTCCGACCCTCCCAGTGCCGGTGGGCGGTGACCGGTCATCAACCGTCCCGCCACCCGAAGGAGTGAACATCGGAGGGTAGTTGAGGGGCAAGTTCCAGCCTCCCACCCGCGCGGTCGTCCGTGCGGGCGTCCGGAGCGCCGGGTGGACGACCGTCACGGTCTTTGGCAGGATTCGCCGCCACGCCTTCACAATCGCGCCGGTTTCCCCACCAACCGGGCACGGACGGGGAGTTCCGCCGCCTCCGGTGCACAGCCGGCAGGCGTCCTCGCGAGGCCGGCCGGGCCCGGGGCAGACTGACCCCATGCGCACCGACCTGGTCTCCGAGCCGTCCGAACTCGGCTTTCCCAACGAGGACTTCGTTTCCGTCGGACTCCCCGCCTCCGGTCTCGGCGGAACGCTGGTGGTGCTCGACGGGGTGACTCCCCCACGCGGCGGGACCGGGTGTACGCACTCCGTGCCCTGGTTCACCGCCCGACTCGGCGGGGCGCTGACCGAACTGTCCCTTTCCCGGCGGGATCTTCCCCTGACGGAGATCCTCGCCGAGGCGATCGGACGGACGGCCGCCGCCCACGCGTCCGACTGTGACCTTTCTCACCCGCGAACGCCGCAGGCCACGGTGGTGGTGGCGCGTTGGGACGCGGAGGCGGTGGAGCACCTGGCGCTCGCCGACTCGGTGCTGCTGGTCGAGCGGGACGGCGGGGAGGTGACCGCCCACACCGACGACCGGCTCGCGCGGATCCCCCGGGAGCGGTTGCGGTCGGCGGCGGTGGTGGACGCGACACTGCGCAACAAGGAGGGCGGCTTCTGGACGGCGGCGGCGGACCCGGAGGTCGCCGCGCGGGCGGTCACCGGCACGGTGCCGCGCGGCGGGGTGCGCTCCCTGACCGCCCTCACCGACGGGGCGGCCCGGTGGGTCGAGGTCTTCGGGCGGGGCGGCTGGGGCGACGCGGTCTCCCTGGTCCGTGAGC
>NZ_JACADT010001154.1:0-1639 GCF_013421635.1 Streptomyces sp. UH6
CGGGGCGGGCGGCCGCGGGCGGTACGTCCTCCCCGGTGTCCTCCTCCACGGTCTCCTCCTCGTCCTCCTCCCCGGCCTCCTCCTCGTCCTCCGCGTCGGCCTTCCCGTCCGCCTCCGCGTCCGGCGACTGGGCCGTCGAGCTGGAGAGGCTCGCCGAGGTCACCACCGCGGCCGGGGTGCGGGTGGACGTCGAGTGGCGGGGCGCCCGCGACGGGCTGCCCCAGGAGGTGGGCGCCGCTGCCTTCCGCATCGTCCAGGAGGCGGTGACCAACGTGCTCCGCCACTCGGGTGCGCGCTCCTGCCAGGTCCGTGTCGACCACCGCGAGGACGCGCTCAGGGTGGAGGTGCGTGACCGGGGGCGTGGTGGCGTACCTCGTCCGGGCCCGGGCTTCGGTCTGACCGGCCTGCGGGAGAGGGCCGTGCTGCTCGGCGGGGACCTCGACGCCGGGCCGTGTCCCGGCGGCGGCTTCCGGGTCGCCGCCCGGGTGCCCTTGGACACGGGAGCGGCCGGACGCGCCCTGGGCGAGAAGGCGGGGGAGAACCGGTGACCGTCCGTCTCCTGCTGGCCGACGACCAGCCGCTGATCCGTGCCGCGCTGCGCATGGTCGCCGCCGGCGCGCCGGACCTCGAGGTGGTGGGAGAGGCGGCGGACGGCGAGGAGGCGGTCCGGCTGGCCGCCGAACTCGCCCCGGACGTGGTGGTGATGGATCTGCGGATGCCCGGCACGGACGGCATCGAGGCCACCCGCCGGATCACCGGCGGGTCCGGCACGTCACGCGTCCTGGTGCTGACCACGTTCGACGACGACGAGTCCGTGTACGGGGCGTTGCGGGCGGGGGCGTCCGGATTCCTCGTCAAGGACATGGACCTCGACGACATCCTGGCCGCGGTCCGGGTGGTCGCGGCGGGGGACGCCCTGATCGCGCCCACCGTCACCGGCCGGCTGATCAAGGAGTTCGCCGCACGGCCCACCGCGCGCACGCCGGGACCCCGGGTGGCGCCGGACCGCATCACCGGCCGGGAGACGGAGGTGCTGACCCTGGTCGGCCGCGGGCTGACCAACACGGAGATCGCCGACCGGCTGCACATCAGCGTGGCCACTGCCAAGACCTACCTGACCCGTCTGCTCTCCAAGCTCGACGCCCGTGACCGGGTGCAGTTGGTGATCATCGCCTACGAGACGGGGCTGGTGACGCCGCCGCGGGAATGAGGCGGCCGGGTGCGGAGCCCGGCGCGTCACTCGTCGCCGGTGGCCTTGCGCACCAGGGCCGCGTACCCCAGCTGGAGCGCGTCGGCCCCGGCCAGCGCGGTCAGGGCCCCCATGGCGGTGCGGGTGGCGCGGGGGGCCAGGAGGAGGCCCGCTGTCAGGGTGGAGGTCACCCATACGCCCGTGCAGAACGGACAGGTCACCAGCTCGCCCACGGTCTCCCGGCGGCTCTCGCGGCGCGCCTCCTCGTGGACTTCGGCGGGGCCTTCCGGGCCGACGTACCGGGTGAACGGGGCGCGCAGCGGGCTGGTCACGGAGGCCTTGCTGAGCAGCCGGCTGAGCCGGAAGGCGGCCACAGAGGTGAGCGCCACGTCCCACGGCTCGGGCCGCTCCGGCAGCGGCCGGCCGCGGCGCCGGACCGCGACGGCCCAG
>NZ_JACADT010001155.1:0-1637 GCF_013421635.1 Streptomyces sp. UH6
ACCCACGTCGTAGCGGCGCTCCTCGGGGCGGGGCTTGCGGGGGCGGCCCTGCCCCTGCTTCTGGTCCCTGTCGTTGCCGGCGCCGCGGTAGTTCCCGCGCCCGCCGCTCTTGCCGCTGCCGCTGCTTCGCATCAAAGTTCCGTCTGGTCGTCTGCGTCGTCTGCTCCCGGCGCATCGGGTGCGTCCGGGTCGAACGACGGAACCCCTTCCTGGCTCTCGGCCTCGATCGTCTCCGCCTCCGGGACGAAGGGCGCGAGCTCGGGGAGTTCGTCCAGACCGCGCAGGCCCATCCGCTCCAGGAAGTAGTTCGTCGTCCTGTACAGGATCGCACCTGTTTCGGGTTCCGTGCCCGCCTCCTCGACGAGACCCCGCTGGAGGAGGGTGCGCATCACGCCGTCGCAGTTCACTCCGCGCACCGCGGAGACCCGCGACCGGCTCACCGGCTGGCGGTAGGCGACGACGGCCAGGGTCTCCAGCGCGGCCTGGGTGAGGCGGGCCGTCCGGCCGTCGAGGACCAGCGCCTCCACGGCGGCGGAGTACTCGGGCCGGGTGTAGAACCGCCAGCCGCCGGCGACCTTGCGCAGCTCGAAGCCACGGCGCTGCGCGGCGTACTCGTCGGCCAGTTCGCGCAGGGCGTCGGCGACGGCACGGCGGGGCCGCCGGAGCACCCTGGCGAGGTGCTCCTCGGTGGCGGGTTCGTCGACGACCATCAGCACGGCCTCCAGGGCGGGCCTGAGGTCCAGTGCCGCGACGGCGTCGTCCCGCGGGCCGGCGGCGGTCTCCTCGGGGGTGCCGGCGGTGCTCATGCGCGCTCCTCCTTCGTCGTGTCGGCGGTCGGGCGGTCGAACTCGTCGGTGACGACCGGCCGGGGGCCGTCCTCGTCGCCGGTCCGGCGGACCAGCAGCTCGCCCAGGGCGGTCTCCTGCTCCAGGGCGACCGCCTTCTCCCGGTAGAGCTCCAGCAGGGCCAGGAAGCGGGCGACGACGGTGAGGGTGTCGTCGGTGTCCGCCACCAGGGCGCGGAAGGTGGTCTCGCCCAGTTCGCGCAGCCGGGCCAGCACGACGGCCGCCTGTTCCCGGACGCTCACCAGCGGAGCGTGGATGTGGTCGACGTACACCTGCGGCGGGGCCTTCGGCTGCATCGCCTTCACGGCCAGCCGGGCGAACCCCTCGGGGCCGATGCTGAGGACGACGTCCGGCAGCAGTGCGGCGTGGTGCGGTTCGAGGCCCACGGTGCGCGGGTGGCGGCGGGACTCGTCGTCCAGGCGGGCGCTGAAGATGTCGGCGATCTGCTTGTACGCGCGGTACTGCAGCAGGCGGGCGAAGAGCAGGTCGCGCGCCTCGAGGAGGGCGAGGTCGGCCTCGTCCTCCACCTCGGCCGCGGGGAGCAGCCGGGCGGCCTTCAGGTCGAGCAGGGTGGCCGCGACGACGAGGAACTCGGTGGTCCGGTCCAGGTCCCAGTCGTCGCCGCGGGAGCGGATGTGGGCCATGAACTCGTCGGTGACCTGCGAGAGGGCGACCTCGGTGACGTCCAGCTTGTGCTTGGAGATCAGCTGGAGGAGCAGGTCGAACGGGCCCTCGAAGTTGGTGAGCCGCACGGTGAACGTGTCCGGGTCCGCCGGTTCCCCGCCCTCGGCG
>NZ_JACADT010001156.1:0-1634 GCF_013421635.1 Streptomyces sp. UH6
GCCCCGGTCCAGCGGGCGTGCGCCTGGGCCCAGACGTCGTCCGCCGGGGCGGCCCCGCCGGCGGCGACCTCCGCCTCCAGGGTCAGCACCCGGACCCCGGGCATCAGCTCCCGGGCCTCGGGCTGGACGGGGATCACGCGGAAGGTGGCGGTGCGGTACGCGGCGCCGGTCATCGGGTGCCTCCGGAGAAGGTGAGGGTGTCCGTGGTGTGCAGGTCGAGGTCCTCGGCGGTGAAGACCTGATCGGTGTCGATGAGGATGTTGTAGTGGTTGGGCGCGTGGCACTCGTCGAATCCGGCCACCCGCCCGATCGGCCCGCCGGGGCCCGTCACCACGTCGCCCCGCTCGATCACCGTCGCCGCGGCGAACTCGGCGAAGCCCAGGAATCCCACGTGGTCGACCCGGTCCCCGGTGGTGGTGGGCCGGTCGGTGGTGGTGACCAGCTCGTGCACGTCGCCGGCGCGCACGCAGCGCGACTGCCAGGGCGACAGCCGCATGCCGCGGTCGGTGCGCCGGTGGAACAGCAGCTTGACCAGGTGGGCGGCGACCGGGTCCTTGGCGGGCATCCGCAGCCGTTCCTCCTTGGTCCGTCCGATTCCGTACGCCTCCTCGACCAGGTCGACGATGTGCGGGCCGCGGTCCGGTGCGGTCCGGCCGTCGCGCACCACCCGGTGGAAGTCCGCCATGATGCCGGCGTACTCGTGGTCCAGGGACGACTTGAACGCGGCGAAGCCGTCCAGCATGTCGGCGCGCAGTTCCCGGCCGTCCTTGAGGTGGACGGTGATGTCCTTGCGCTCGCCGGTCTCCAGCGCCCAGTCCAGTTCCACCCGGACCGGGATGCCGTCGGCGGTGGCCAGCTGGAGTTCGGCGCAGAACTCCACCCCGGCCCGGACGTCCCCGATGGTGGCGTCGCGCAGGGTGAGCGGGCCGAGCACGGTCTCCAGGGCGTCGAGGGCGTTGGGGCCGTTGTCTATGACGCAGCCGCCGCCGCACCGCTCGATGTCCTGGTACCAGCGGTCGGAACCGGTGTGCTCCTCGATCCTCTCGTCGTAGTGGCTGGTCACGTGCGAGATCAGTTCCCGTGCCGGCAGGCGGGCCGCCAGGTCCAGCACGTGGAGGTTGTAGCGGCGGTGGAAGGCGGTGAACAGGGTGGTCCCGGTGGCGTCGGCGAGCGCCGTCAGGGCGTGCGCGTCCTTCGCGGCGACGGTCAGCGGCTTCTCGCAGCAGACGTGGACGCCGGCGCGCAGCACGTCGGCGACGACCGGGGCGTGCGCGTGGTTGGGCAGGGTGACGACCACCCCGTCCACCAGGCCCGAGGCCAGCAGTTCCCGGTGGTCGGTGAAGACGGCGGTGCCGGGGCCGAACCCGGTCAGCTTGGTCTCGTCGAGGTCGCAGACGGCGGTCAGCCGCAGCCCGGGGTCGTCCTCGACGGCCCGCAGGAAGAAGGGGGCGATGACGCCCAGTCCGATCACTCCGATGCGCATGGTCGTGCGGTCCTTTCCGTTCGCGGGGTCGTTGGCGGGGTCGTTGGCCAGATCCCCGGCGGGGTCGTTGGCGGGGTCCTTGGCGGGGGTGTCCGCCGGATCGGCCGCGTGGCCGTCCGGTCCGGCCGGCGTCGGGCTCATGCCGCGGCCC
>NZ_JACADT010001157.1:0-1634 GCF_013421635.1 Streptomyces sp. UH6
CTGCGCCGTGAAGGTCACCGGCTCGGAGGTCACGGCCCACTGCCACAACCCCCACTCCCGCACCGACCGGGTCCGGCTGCACGTCGAGTGCGCCCGCTGGTGGGACGTGGACAGCGACGGCGCCCCCGTCGACGCCGCTCCCGCCCGCGGCGTGGAGCTCACCGGCCGCTGCTGGAAGGAGGTCGGCTCGGCCTGGGTGAGTCACCGGCCGGGGTGAACGCCCGCTACCAGGCCCCGAGGTCCGACGACGTCCACCGCTCGGGCCGCATCCGCACCACCACGGACTCCTCCAGGGCCACGGGCGACGCCAGGTACTGCTCCAGCGCAGCTCCCGACAGGTACCTCCCGGCCATCTCCCGGACGTGCTCCTCCGTCGCGGCCACCGACTCCATGACCGGCCCCTCCACCGACACGTACCGCACCGTCGGCGTCAGCCGCTGCACCAGCAGCGAGAAGCGTCCCGCCTCCGCGATCAGCGCGGCCTTCCGGGAGTCGCGCCCGGTCAGGATCCACGGCAGGCCCCCCGGCTCGTAGCCGTACCAGAGGGGCACCAGCAGCGGCCCGCGCTCCGGGCCCGCCACCACACCGAGCGTCGCCGTCAGCGGTTCGGACAGGAACGCCTCGCGTTCTTCCTTGGAAAGCGCCATACCCCGACGTTAGGGCCGGACCGCCCGCCCCCGCAGCCGGACGCGTCGGCCGTGCGCGTCGGCCGTGCGCGCCCACCGGGGCCCCAGGGCTCCGGCTCCGGACCCGCGCCCCGGGAGCGGTCAGCCCGCACGTCCCGGCCGGCAGGACAGCGGATAGTCCGCCGCCTCCCGCGCCGCGGTCGCCGCGTCGCCGCGCCGGATCGCCTCCACCAGCGGGGCGTGGTCCATGTAGGAGTCCGGGTGGAGCACCGCCCCCACGTCCCCCCGCAGCCAGTCCCGCAGCACCTCGCCGAGGTCCGCGTAGAGTGCCGACATCACGTCGTTGTGGGAGGCGGCCACCACCGCCATGTGGAACCCGGTGTCGGCCGTCACGAACGCCTCCACGTCCCCCGACTCCCACGCCTCGTCGCGCCGGCGCAACAGCGCCTCGAGCTGACGCAGCTCCCGTTCGGTGCGCCGCTCGGCGGCCAGCGACGCCGCGCTCGCCTCCAGCGAGGAGCGCAGTTCCGCGACGTGGCGGGGATCGGCGTCGGCGAACCGGCGGTGCATCACCCCGGCCAGCTCGCTGGTGGCCACGACATACGTGCCGGAGCCCTGCCGGATGTCCAGCAGTCCGTTGTGGGCGAGCGCCCGCACCGCCTCGCGGACGGTGTTGCGGGCCACACCCAGCTGCTCCACCAGCTCGGGCTCGGTGGGGATCCGTGAGCCGACCGGCCACTCGCCGGAGGTGATCTGCGTCCGCAGGGCCGCGATCACCTGTTCGGACAGTGCCGAGCGACGGGGGTGGGTCAAAGGCATGGCAAACCTTTGCACGAGGCGGGCCGGCCTGGGGCCGGTGGGGGTGGACAGCCAATCATCCCATGATTCTATGATGGCCCCATGTCTGATGGGCGCAGTGCCTCGTACGAGGCGACCGAGAACCCGGCCACGCGGCCGAGCACCCGCCACGGCGGCAACGGCCGTGGTGAGGCGGCCCTGGGCGTGGCC
>NZ_JACADT010001158.1:0-1629 GCF_013421635.1 Streptomyces sp. UH6
GTCGCCGCGGCGGTGGCCGGCCTGGGCACCGGCGGTTACGTGATGTTCGGCGACGGCGCCTCCGCGGCCGGCTCCACGCAGTCCACCGAGGAGCGGCGCAACGCCCCGCTGACCGCCGCCGACGTGTCGGCCGCCGCCGAGACCTTCCTCGCCGCCTGGCAGAAGGGCGACGTCGCCGCCGCCGCCCGGGCCACCTCCGACCCCGAGGCGGCCCGCGTCCACCTGACCGGCTGGAGCGACGAGGCGGGCATCACCGCCGCCTCCTTCACCGCCGGCCGGCCGAAGGGGGACGCGCTGGAGTTCGCGGTGCGGGCCACCGTCACCCACGAGAAGCTGAGCGAGCCGCTGGCCTACGACGGCCGGCTCACCGTGGTGCGCCGGGAGACCGACGGCGAACCGGTCGTCCGGTGGCGCCCCTCGGTCCTCCACCCGGAGCTGAAGGACGACGAACGCCTGGTCACCGGCGAGGCGGGGAGTGCGCCGGTCACGGCGCTGGACCGCGACGGCGGGGAGCTGACCACGGCCGGCCACCCGTCCCTCGGCCCGGTCCTGGAGAGCCTCGCGGAGAAGTACGGCGAGAAGTCCGGCGGCACCCCGGCCGTCGCCCTGCGCGCGGTGCCCGCCGACAGCCTCCAGGACGCGCAGGGCGGCGGGAAGAACGGCGACACCCCGCCGAAGGGGAAGAAGGACGGGGCTGGCAAGGCGGACGGGAAGGAGGCCGAGGGGCGGGAGCTGCTGCTGCTCGCCGAGGCCACCCCCGGTGAGGTGAGGACCACGCTCCACCCCGGCCTGCAGAAGCTGGCCGAGGAGAAGGTGGCCGCCACGCCGCGCTCCTCGGTGGTGCTGATGCGCGCCTCCACCGGCGAGATACTCGCCACCGCCAACTCCGACCCCGAGGTCGACACCGCCCTCCGGGGCTCCCTGGCCCCCGGCTCCACCATGAAGGTGATCTCCTCCGCGATGCTGCTGGAGAAGGGCCTGGCCGCCAACGACCGCGAGCACCCCTGCCCGAAGTACTCCTCGTACGGCGGGTGGAAGTTCCAGAACGACGACAAGTTCGCGATGAAGGACGCCTCCTTCAAGGCGAGCTTCGCCCGGTCCTGCAACACCGCCTTCATCAGCCAGGCGGAGAAGCTCTCCGACGACGACCTCACCAAGGAGGCCCAGCAGGTCTTCGGCCTGGGCCTGAACAACTGGTCGGTGGGTGTCTCCACCTTCGACGGGGCCGTCCCGGTGCAGTCGGACGCCCCGATGGCGGCCTCGCTGATAGGCCAGGGCGGCGTGCGGATGAACCCGCTCAACATGGCCTCGGTCTCCGCGACCGTCGCCGCCGGGTCCTTCCACCAGCCGTACCTGGTGCCGCCCACCGTGGACGGGCGCGCGCTGGCCCAGGCCTCGCGCGGCATGACCTCCTCCACGCTGGGGCAGCTGCGGGAACTGATGCGCTACACCGCGCAGGCGGGCACCGCGGCGGAGCCGATGGCCGGGCTCGGTCCCTCCTACGGCGCCAAGACCGGCACCGCGGAGGTGGAGGGCCAGTCCAAGCCCAACGCCTGGTTCACCGCGTACCGGGGGGACTTCGCCGCCTCCGCGGTGGTCCGCGAGAGCGGCCACGGCGGCGAGCACGCG
>NZ_JACADT010001159.1:0-1627 GCF_013421635.1 Streptomyces sp. UH6
CGTCCCTGCGCGAGGGGGTTCGGGCGCCGGTTCTCGCGCCCGGAGGGGCTCCACGGCGACGACCGCCGCCGGCGGCGGCGGTCGTCACGGCGAGCACGCGGCGGTGTTCCGTTCCGTCACCCGCGCCGGTCCGAGACCCGGCGTGCCAGCTGCACGCCCGTCAGGGTGACCAGTCCGGTGACGGCGGCCCACGCCAGCCATGCCTCCGGGGAGTTGGGGGTGACGGCGGCGGCCGCGCCGGTGCCACCCGCGTGGACGGCGTTCGACGAGGATTCCGTGCCGCCGAGCGTCTGGGTCGCCAGGGCGAGGTTCTGGTCGTCCGCGCTGCCCCAGGCGTAGACGACGGTGTCGCTGCCCGCCTTGAGGTTCAGGTCCGCGGGGCCGATCGCCACGGTGTCGGTGCCGGCGAGGGTCACATCGGTGTTCAGGGTGCCGGCGTCCACCACGGTGGAGTCCTGGTTCGGGTTCGTCAGCCCGGTGAAGACGGGCTCGCCTCCGGCCCTGACGTCCACCGCCGGGGCGGCGGCCACGTGTCGGACGGTCAGCCGCGCCTGGCCGGCGTCGACCTTCGACGTGTCGTTCTTGAAGGTCGTGAGCTGCGGTTCGCCGTCGGCGGACAGGTGCGCGGCGATGGTGGCGTCGGCTCCCTCCGGCACCTCGACCTTCTTCTCCAGGACCGGCGTGCCGTCGGGGCCCTGGCCGGCCTTGAACAGCTGTATCTCGTAGGTGCCGGCGTCCAGGGCCTGCGGCTTGGTGACCGTGCCGGGCTTGAAGTCGCCGAGCAGCCGGTCTCCGTTGGCGTAGACGTCCACGGTCGTCCCCGGAACGCCGTGGAAGACGGACACCATGCCCGTCCGGTCGCTGTCGGCGGCCGCGGCGGCCACGGACGGGGCGGCGACGGAGAGTGCCAGGGCACAGGCTCCGGCGGAGGCGCCGATGAGGAGGGGAGTCCGGGAGGTCATGGGATTGATCCCTTCTTCGAGGTCCGCGCCGGTTGCGCGGTCTCACCCGTAGTTCGTGCACGCCCCCCGGGACGGATGCGCAGGGTGGACATTTTCTTCCATTCCGGTCGTCTGCGATCCGGCCCGTACCCCGGTCGCGCCGACGCCGTCGCCCTGTTCGATCGCCGTGCGCAGCCGGAGCAGGCCGCGCCGGGTGTGGCTCTTCACGGTGCCCAGGGGCAGTCCGGTGCGGTCGGCGATCTGGGCCTGGGTCAGGTCCTCGTAGAAGGCCAGGCACAGCACCTCGCGCTGACCGCGGGGCAGCCGGGACAGGGCGTCGACCAGCAGGACCCGGTCCAGGACCTCCTCGGGCGCGCCTTCGGGCCGCGCTCCCCCGCCGTCGTCGGCGCGGGTGACGGTGTCGACGAGCGTGAGGCGCCTGCTGCGGGCCGCCAGGGCGTCGACGATCTTGCGGCGGGTGATGCCGACGAGCCAGCCGCCCAGCGTTCCCCGCTCCGGGCGGTAGCCGTCGCGCCCGCGCCACGCGCCGATGAACACCTGCTGCGTGACGTCCTCGGCCTCGTGGGTGTCGCCGAGCGAGCGGGTGGCCATGGTGTGGACGAGGGGGCCCCAGCGCCGGTAGACGGCGGCGAAGGCGTGCTCGTCGGCGGCGCGCAGACCATGGA
>NZ_JACADT010000116.1:0-9662 GCF_013421635.1 Streptomyces sp. UH6
GACGGCCACCCGCTCGCATCCGGCGGCCCGCAGTTCCCGCACGGCGTCCTCGGTGTGCGGAAATCCTCCGGGAGCCGCCGCGGAGGCGATCGCGGGTCGCACGGCGCACCAACCGGTGTGCCGCCACTCCCGCGCGATGTCAGCGATCACCGCGATCGCCTCCGGGTCGGTGGAGCCCGCCGAGGCCAGGACGACCCCGGTGGCGGGCTTGTCGGCGGGGGTCAGCCCCGCCTCGTACAGCCGTCGCTCGAGCGCCGCGAGCAGCAGCGGGTGCGGGCCGAGCACCTCGGCGGTGCGGATCCGCAGCGACGGCGGTGCCTGGCGCAGCACCGCCGGGATGTCGGCCTTGGCGTGGAAGGCGCGGGTGAGCAGCAGCGGCTGGACGACCACGTCCCGGACCCCCTCGCCGGCCAGCGACTCCAGCGCCCCGGTCACCGAGGGCAGGTTGAAGTCGAGGAACGCGGTCTCCACCCGCAGGCCGGGCCGGCGGTCCCGCGCCCGCCGCACCAGCGCGTGGACGGTGGCGGCGTGGCGGGGGTCGCGGCTTCCGTGGGCGACGACGAGGAGGACGGGGGCGTGGTGCATGACGGGAACCGCTCAGCTCTTGACGAGGAGACCGCGGCCGCGCAGGATCCGCCGCTCCAGGGGACTGAAGATCAGCAGGTCGATGGCGATGCCGACGACCAGGATCAGGATGATGGCGAGGAAGACCATGGACATGGAGGAGGCGTTGCGGCCGTTCTCCAGCAACTGGCCCAGTCCGACGCCGAGATCGGGCGAGGAGGCGATGATCTCGGCGGCCATGAGGGAGCGCCAGGAGAACGCCCAGCCCTGCTTCATGCCGGCCACGTAGCCGGGCAGCGCGGCCGGCATCACGATGTGCCAGGCGCCCTTGAGCCCGGTGGCTCCCAGGGTGCGGCCGGCGCGCAGGAACAGCGGGGGCACCTGGTCGACGCCGGAGACCAGCCCGTTGGCGATGGAGGGCACGGCGCCCAGCAGGATCACCGCGTACATCATGGAGTTGTTGAGGCCGAGCCAGATGACGGCGGGCGGCACCCAGGCGACCGAGGGCAGCGACTGGAGGCCGGAGAGGATCGGTCCGATCGCGGCGCGGACGAACTTCACCCGGGCGACCAGCAGGCCGAGCGGCGTGCCGATGGCCAGGGCCATCAGGAAGCCGAGCAGGCCGCGGGAGACGCTGGTCCAGATGAAGCCGAGGAGTTCGCCCTCGAGCCAGGACGCCTCGACCTCGGCCCAGACCTCCGACGGGGCGGGCAGCTTGGTGGGGTCGTCGACGATCTTCAGGGAGACCAGCAGCTGCCAGACCACGCCGACCAGCAGGACGGCGACGACCGGGGGGAGGACCTTGCGCAGCAGGGTCTGCCGCAGCGGGGTGCGCCAAGGCTCCACCGACTCCAGGGCGTCGAGGCCTGCCTCGAGCCCGGCGGTGTCGTCGGCCTGCCGGTCTTCCTTGGCTGCTGCGGAGGTGTCAGTGCTGGCCATGACGGCGGATCTCCCCACGGAGTTGTTCGGTGATCTCTACGGACAGCTCGGCGACCGCGGCGTCCTCGATGCGGCGCGGGTGCTCGATGCCGACCTGCCACTCGCGGGCGATGCGGCCGGGCCGGGAGGAGAGCAGCACGACCCGCTGCGCGAGCCGTACCGCCTCGCGCACGTTGTGGGTGACGAAGAGGACCGAGACGTTGGTCTCCCGCCAGATCCGGGTGAGTTCGTCGTGCAGCACGTCGCGGGTGATGGCGTCGAGCGCGGCGAACGGCTCGTCCATCAGCAGCAGCCGGCTGTCCTGGGCGAGGGCGCGGGCGAGGGCGACGCGCTGGCGCATGCCGCCGGACAGTTCGTGGACGCGCTTGCCGTACGCGCCCTTCAGACGCACCAGCTCGAGGAGTTCCTCGGCCCGCTCGCGGCGCAGGTTCTTGTCGACGCCCCGGAGCTTCAGGGCGAGTTCGATGTTCTTGCCGGCGGTCAGCCAGGGGAACAGGGCGTGTTCCTGGAACATCAGGGCGGGGCGGCCGTCGGTGGTGATGGCGCCCGAGGTCGGCCGGTCGAGGCCGGCGACCAGGTTGAGCAGGGTGGACTTGCCGCAGCCGGAGGCCCCCAGGAGGGTCACGAACTCGCCGGGGGCGACGTCGAGGCTGATGTCGTCCAGGACGAGCTGGGTTCCGGCGGGCCCGGCGAAGGACTTGGAGACGTGCTCGATGCGCGCGGCGCTGCGGACGTCGGTCCCGGTGTCCTCTGCCGTGGCGAGGGTGAAGGTCGCCATGGTCACCTCCTGGGGGAGCTCACGGATGGATGTGGTCGCCCGCCGTGCACCGGCGGCGCGATCGTGGTCAGTCGGTGCCGAGGCCGGCGTCGCCCACGGCGGGCTTCGCGTCCTGCTTCAGGACCTTGTTGAGCAGACGCAGGTCGTAGATGCCGTCCAGCCGCGGGTTCTCCAGGAGGCCCGCGTCGACGGCGTGGGAGGCCTGGGTGTCCAGGGTGGCGGCCAGCGGGTCGTCGGTGATCCGGATGGACTCCCACGCCGGGTCGAGGACCTCGGCGGGCAGCGCCTTGCCGGAGTCCTGTTCCAGCTGGGCGTTGGCGGCCCGCTTGGCCTCGTCGGGGTGGGCGTTGATCCACTCGTTGGTCTTGACGGAGGCCCGCAGGACGGCCTCGACGGCTTCGGGGTGCTCGGCGAGGAACTTCTGGGAGACGACGATGTTGGTGATCACGAACTGCTGGTCCGGCCACAGGCTCGCCTCGTCCAGCAGCACCTTCCCGCCGTCGGCGACCAGCTTCGAGGCCGTCGGCTCGGGCACCCACGCACCGTCGACGGAGCCGGACGCGAAGGCTCCCGGGAGCACCTTGTTGTCGGAGCGGACGACGGAGACGTCGCCCCTGCCGCTCTCGGCGTCGACCTTCCAGCCCTGCTCGGAGATCCAGTGGAGGAAGGCCACGTCCTGGGTGTTGCCGAGCTGCGGGGTGGCGATCCGCTTGCCCTTGACGTCCTCGACCGACTTCACCCGGTCCGGGTCGACCACCAGTTTGACGCCGCCGGAGGCGGACCCGCCGATGATGCGGAGGTTCCTGCCCTCGGCCCTGGTGTAGCCGTTGACGGCCGGTGAGGGGCCGATCCACCCGATGTCCACGGAACCCGCGTTGAGCGCCTCGATCTCGGAGGGGCCCGCGTTGAACACCTGGTAGGTGGCCCGCGTACCGCCGAGCTCCTCCTGGAAGAAGCCCTGGTGGTTGGCGACCAGCGGGGTGGCGTGGGTGAGGTTGCCGAAGTAGCCGATGCGGACGGAGTCCAGCCCGTCGGTCTTCTTCCCCTCGGGCACGGCGTTCCGCGTGTCGCTCTTCGCCTGGGAGCCGTAGCCGCACGCGGCGAGCGCCAGCAGCGGGAGCACGGCGATCAAGGCGGCACCCCGGCGGATCGGGGAGCGGTGGGCAGGCACGGGGGAGGGTGTCCTCTCGGTGGCCCGGCGGTCACCGCCTGCGCGTCTGTCAGGCGGTGGCCGGGAGGTGGTCGGATCTTCGTTCGGTGCGGAGTCGGTGGCGCCGGATGTGCCGGCCTCGGCCCGCACATCGGGCGACTCCGCCCTGCCCGCTGCCGAGGGTGCCGCTGCCGACGCGGCCGCCCTCCTTGGCGAACGTGCCGAAGAAACCCGGGGTGTTCATGGTCAGAAGTCCCACCCGTCCTCGTCCGCCGCGGCCGGGGCGGCCTCGGCGGTGCGCCGGGCGGAGGCGAAGGAGTCGCCGGCCATGCCCGCGGTGAGGGTGGAGCCGTCGGCCGGGTCGATCAGGAGGAACGCGCCGGTGGTCCGGGACTGCGCGTAGGCGTCCAGCGGCAGCGGCTCGGCGGTGCGGACGACGACGCGGGCGATGTCGTTGGCGACGAGCTGTCCGGGCCGCGGGTGCAGGGAGAGGTCGTCCAGGGTGAGCCGGGAGGGGATCTCCTTGACGATCGCCTTGACCAGGCGGGTGCCGTGCTTGAGGAGTACCCGTTGGCCCTCGGTGAGCGGCGCGTCGGCGACGTGGCAGACGGTGGCCTCGACGTCCTGGGTGACCGCGGGAACGGCCTGGGTCGGAGCTATCAGGTCGCCGCGGGAGATGTCCAGGTCGTCGGCGAGGAGCAGGGTCACCGACTGCGGGGCGTGGGCGCTGTCGACGGGCACGCCGAGCAGGTCGATGCCCGAGATCCGGCTGGTGCGGCCGGAGGGCAGCACGGTGATCTCCTGGCCGACGCGGAAGGAGCCGGCGGCGATCTGTCCGGCGTAGCCCCGGTAGTCGGGGTGCTCGGCGGTCTGCGGGCGGATCACGTACTGCACCGGCAGCCGGGCCGGGAGCTGGTCGGTGGTGCCGTCGACGCGGACGGTCTCCAGGTGCTCGAGCACCGTGGGGCCGCCGTACCAGTCCATGTGCGCGGAGGGCTCGACGACGTTGTCGCCGGCCAGCGCGGAGATCGGGACGGTGGTGACCTCGGGGACGCCCAGCTCGGTGGCGTAGGCGGTGAACTCCTCGGCGATGGCGGCGAACACCGGCTCCGCGTAGTCGACCAGGTCCATCTTGTTGACGGCGAGGACGACGTGCGGGACGCGCAGCAGGGCGGCGAGGGCCGCGTGCCGGCGGGTCTGCTCGACGACGCCGTTGCGCGCGTCGACCAGGATCACGGTGAGGTCGGCGGTGGAGGCGCCGGTGACCATGTTGCGGGTGTACTGCACGTGGCCGGGGGTGTCGGCGAGGATGAACCGCCGCCTCGGCGTGGCGAAGTAACGGTACGCCACGTCGATGGTGATGCCCTGCTCCCGCTCGGCGCGCAGGCCGTCGGTGAGCAGCGCCAGGTCGGGGGCGTCCTGGCCGCGGCTGGCGGAGGCCCGCTCGACCGCCTCCAGCTGGTCGGCGAGGACCGACTTGGAGTCGTGCAGCAGCCGTCCGACGAGGGTGGACTTCCCGTCGTCGACGGATCCGGCGGTGGCGAACCGCAGCAGCGTGGTGGGCTCGGCGGCCTGTTCGGTGCTGGTCGTCATGGTTAGAAGTACCCCTCGCGCTTGCGGTCTTCCATCGCTGCCTCGGAGAGCTTGTCGTCGGCGCGGGTGGCGCCGCGCTCGGTGAGACGGGAGGCGGCGATCTCGGCGATCACCTGGTCCAGCGTGGCGGCGTCGGAGTCGACGGCGCCGGTGCAGGACATGTCGCCGACGGTGCGGTAGCGGATCCGGCGGCTCTCGACCGTCTCGCCGTCCTTGGGGCCGCCCCACTCGCCCGCGGTCAGCCACATGGAGTCGCGCCGGAAGACCTCGCGCTCGTGGGCGAAGTAGATCGACGGCAGCTCGATCGCCTCGCGCTTGATGTACTGCCAGACGTCCAGCTCGGTCCAGTTGGAGAGCGGGAAGACGCGGACGTGCTCGCCGGGGGCGTGCCGGCCGTTGTACAGGTTCCACAGCTCGGGGCGCTGGCGGCGTGGGTCCCACTGGGAGAACTCGTCGCGCAGGGAGAAGACGCGCTCCTTGGCGCGGGCCTTCTCCTCGTCGCGGCGGCCGCCGCCGAAGACCGCGTCGAACTTCTCGCTCTGGATGGTCTCGGTCAGCGGGACCGTCTGGAGCGGGTTGCGGGTGCCGTCGGGGCGTTCGCGGAGCACACCGCGGTCGATGTAGTCCTGGACCGAGGCCACATGGAGGCGCAGTCCATGTGCGGCCACCACACGGTCGCGGTACTCGAGGACCTCGGGGAAGTTGTGTCCGGTGTCCACGTGAAGCAGGGTGAACGGCACCGGCGCGGGCGCGAAGGCCTTGAGCGCCAGGTGCAGCATCACGATGGAGTCCTTGCCGCCGGAGAAGAGGATCACCGGCCGTTCGAACTCGCCCGCGACCTCGCGGAAGATGTGTACGGCCTCGGACTCGAGGACGTCGAGGTGGCCGAGCGGTCCCTGACCCGCGGCGGTGTCACGGAGTGCGGCGACGGTGGTCATGCCAGGCCCCTTTCGGTGAGCAGCGCGTGGACGGCGGCGGCGGACTCGGCGACGGTCTGGTCCTGCGACTCGATCCGCAGGTCGGGGGCGGCCGGCGCCTCGTACGGGTCGTCGACCCCGGTGAGGCCGGATATCTCGCCCGCGGCCTGCTGGGCGTACAGGCCCTTCACGTCGCGGACCGAGCAGACCTCGACCGGGGTGGCGACGTGCACCTCCAGGTAGGCGGTGCCGCCCGCCTCGTGGCGCTTGCGGACGGCGTCGCGGCTGTCGGCGTAGGGCGCGATCACCGGCACCAGCGTGGTCACGCCGTTGCGGGAGAGGAGTTCGGCGAGGAAGCCGATGCGCTGGACGTTGGTGTGGCGGTCCTCCCGGGTGAAGCCGAGGCCCGCCGAGAGGAACTCGCGGATCTCGTCGCCGTCGAAGACCTCCACGCGGTGTCCGTCCGCCCGCAGGCGTCCGGCGAGCTCCAGGGCGATCGTGGTCTTGCCGGCGCTCGGCAGACCCGTCAGCCAGACGGTGGCTCCGCTCACGTGCTCGTTCTCCTTGCTCATCGCTTGCCCCACCGTCTCCCCCGGGGTTCCGGTGCCGCCGGTCATCCGTGCAGCCCGCACTCGGTCTTGCCGCGCCCGGCCCACCGGCCGGCGCGGGCGTCCTCGCCCTCCAGCACCCGGCGGGTGCAGGGCGCGCAGCCGACGGAGGCGTAACCGTCCATCAGCAGCGGGTTGGTGAGCACGCCGTGCTCGGCGACGTAGGCGTCCACGTCGTCCTGGGTCCAGCGGGCGATCGGCGAGATCTTGACCTTGCCGCGCCGCTCGTCCCAGCCGACGACGGGCGTGTTCGCACGGGTCGGGGACTCGTCGCGGCGCAGGCCGGTCGCCCACGCCTGGTAGCCCTCGAGCCCTTCCTCCAGCGGCTGGACCTTGCGCAGCCTGCAGCACAGGTCCGGGTCGCGGTCGTGCAGCTTCGGCCCGTACTCGGCGTCCTGCTCGGCGACGGTCTGCCGGGGGGTGAGGGTGAGGACGTTGACGTTCATCACGGCCTCGACGGCGTCCCGGGTGCCGATGGTCTCCTCGAAGTGGTAACCGGTGTCGAGGAACACCACGTCCACCCCGGGCCGCACCCGGGAGGCCAGGTGGGCGACGACCGCGTCCTCCATGGAGGAGGTCACGCAGAAGCGGTCGCCGAAGGTCTCGACCGCCCACCGCATGACGTCCAGGGCCGACGCGTCCTCGAGTTCCCGGCCCGCCCGTTCGGCGAGCGCCTTCAGTTCCTCGTCGGTGCGCTGCTGTTCCGCCGTGGTCATGTCCCCTCCTCGCCGTCGCTGTCTCCGTGCCTCCGGCCGTCCTGGTGACCGCCGCCCTCGAACCCGCGGGCGAGCAGGCCGAGGAACTTCAGCCGGAAGGCGCGGTTGCACGCCCCGCACTCCCAGGCCCCCGGTCCCTCCTCACCCGGCCGCAGGTCCTCGTCCCCGCAGTAAGGGCAGTGGAAGGGGGCGGCCCGCTCGCTCACGACAGGTCCTTCTCGCCGGCCCGCGCGGTCCAGGCGGCGAACCGCTCGCCGTCCTCGCGCTGGTCCAGGTAGCGGCGCAGCACCCGCTCGATGTAGTCGGGGAGTTCGGCGGAGGTGACCTTCAGACCGCGGACCTTGCGGCCGAAGCCGGCCTCCAGGCCGAGGGCGCCGCCGAGGTGGACCTGGTAGCCCTCGACCTGCCGGCCCTCCTCGTCGAGCACCAGCTGGCCCTTGAGCCCGATGTCGGCCACCTGGATGCGGGCGCAGGCGTTGGGGCAGCCGTTGAGGTTGATGGTCAGCGGCTCGTCGAACTCCGGGAGCCTGCGCTCGAGTTCGTCGATCAGCGCGGAACCGCGGGCCTTGGTCTCGACGATGGCCAGCTTGCAGAACTCGATGCCGGTGCAGGCCATGGTGCCGCGGCGGAACGAGGAGGGCTCGACGATCAGGTCGAGCGCGCGCAGCCCTTCGGTCAGCGAGGCGACCTGTTCCTCGGCGACGTCCAGCACGATCATCTTCTGCTCGACCGTGGTGCGCAGCCGGCCCGAGCCGTGCTCCGCCGCCAGGTCGGCGATCTTCGTGAGGGTGGCGCCGTCCACGCGGCCGACGCGCGGGGCGAAGCCGACGTAGAAGCGGCCGTCCTTCTGCCGGTGCACGCCGACGTGGTCGCGCCAGCGCCGCACCGGCTCGGCGGGCGCGGGTCCGTCGGCCAGCTCGCGCTTGAGGTACTCGTCCTGGAGCACCTGGCGGAACTTCTCCGGGCCCCAGTCGGCGACCAGGAACTTCAGGCGGGCGCGGTTGCGCAGCCGGCGGTAGCCGTAGTCACGGAAGATCGAGATGACGCCTTCCAGGACGTCCGGGACGTCCTCCAGCGGCACCCAGGCGCCCAGCCGGACGCCGAGCTTGGGGTTGGTGGACAGGCCGCCGCCGACCCAGAGGTCGAAGCCGGGGCCGTGCTCCGGGTGGCGGACGCCGACGAAGGCGACGTCGTTGATCTCGTGCGCGACGTCCAGCAGCGGGGAGCCGGAGATCGCGGTCTTGAACTTCCGCGGGAGGTTGGAGTAGGCGGGGTTGCCGACGACGCGGCGGTGGGCCTCCTCCAGCGCGGGGGTGCCGTCGATGATCTCGTCCTCGGCTATGCCGGCCACCGGGGAGCCGAGGAAGGCACGCGGGGTGTCGCCGCAGGCCTCGGTGGTGGACAGGCCGACCGCCTCGAGGCGGTTCCAGATCTCGGGGACGTCCTCGATGCGGATCCAGTGCAGCTGGATGTTCTGCCGGTCCGTGATGTCGGCGGTGCCGCGGGCGAACTCCTGGGAGATCTCGCCGATGACGCGCAGCTGCTCGGTGGTGAGCCGGCCGCCGTCGATGCGGACGCGCAGCATGAAGTAGCGGTCGTCCAGCTCCTCCGGCTCGAGCACGGCGGTCTTCCCGCCGTCGATCCCGGGGCGTCGCTGGGTGTACAGGCCCCACCAGCGCATGCGTCCGCGGAGGTCGTTGGGGTCGATCGAGTCGAAGCCGCGCTTGGAGTAGATCGTCTCAATGCGTGTCCGCACATTGAGACCGTCGTCGTCCTTCTTGAACTGCTCGTTTCCGTTGAGGGGGGTGAAGTGCCCGGCGGCCCACTGACCCTCGCCGCGGTGTCGGCTCACCTTGCGGCGGGAGGCGGCGGGATTCTGAGGCGTGGCGGCCATGGTTCACAGTCCTTCGGGACAGGCGGGCAGTGCGGCTCTGAGCTGGGCGGATGCGCGCAGGGGCAGAGGGGCGGACCGCGCAGGCGACGGCGCGGGCGCGGAGAGGGAGGGGGGAGGTCGGGCGGCTGAGAACGCGTCAGCAGGCCGGACAGATGGCGCTGGACATGCGACCGAGGTCGACGTGTCGTCGACTCACCAGGGCGATTCCAGTTCCGAACATGGCGGAAGCGTGACATGGCAGCGCGGAGACCGTCCAGCATCGTCCACACTTCGGACGGGGCTGTCTCGCTATGCGGTATGAAGGTGTCATGGACACCGGTGGAGAAGCTGAACGTCCACCCAGGTCAAGGCCGACGGAGAGACTACGGTGGCACGCGGTGCCCCCGGTGCGGGAGAGGTCCGTGAGACGGCTGGGGACCGCCTGACGGGCCGAGCCGGACGATCGTGCCGGTGGAGCCGGCCGGACGCGGGGGCGGGCGGCCTTCCGGAAGGCGGTGGCCCTC
>NZ_JACADT010001160.1:0-1645 GCF_013421635.1 Streptomyces sp. UH6
GCGCCGCGGGGGTCGACAGTGCTGCGAGCGGCGGCAGTGCCGGTGGCGTCGGCGGCGTTGCGGGTGTCGTCGGTGCTGGTCATGCGGCGATCTCTCCTCGGCGGGTCCGGCCGGCCTGGGCGAGCTGTGCGTAGACGCCTCCGGCCTCGATCAGTCCGGTGTGGTCCCCGACCGCGTCCACCTGTCCCCCGTCGAGCACCACGATGCGGTCGGCGTGCCGGACGGCGGCGAGCCGGTGGGCGACCACCAGGACGGTCCGGCCGCCGGCCGCGGTCAGCAGTTCCCGGACGATGTCCGACTCACGGCGCTCGTCCACGGAACTGGTGGCCTCGTCGAGGACCAGCACCCGGGCGTCGGCGAGCAGGGCGCGCGCGAGGGCGAGCCGCTGACGCTGCCCGCCGGAGAGGGTGGCCCCGCGCTCGCCGAGGACGGTGGCGTAGCCGTCGGGGAGGGCGGTGATCTCGTCGTGGATGCCCGCGGCGCGGGCGGCGTCCGCGAGGTGGTCGTCGGTGGCGTCCGGCCGGGCCAGCCGGAGGTTGTCGGCGATGGTGGCGTGAAAGAGGTAGGTCTCCTGCGAGACCACGGCGATGCCCCGGCGCAGGGAGTCGAGGGTGTACCGGGTCGCGGGCCGCCCGTCCACGAGGACACGGCCCCGCTGCGGGTCGTGGTGTCGCAGGAGGAGGGAGACGAGCGTGGACTTTCCCGCGCCGGAAGGGCCGACGATCGCCGTCGTGCGGCCGCCGGGCGCGGTGAAGGAGACGCCCCGGAGGGCGGGCGAGGGCGCGCCGTCGTAGGTGAAGGCGACGTCCTCGAAGCGGAGTTCCGGTGGCGCCGTCCAGTGCGCGGCCTCGGTTCCGGTGTCGCGGACGGATGGCTCGGCGGTACGCAGGTGCGCGAGTCCCTCCGCCGCGGACGCTCCGAGGTAACCGGCGTGCCACTCCCGGGCGAGGTCGCGGACCGGCCGGAAGCACTCGGAGGCCAGCAGCAGCACCAGGTAGGTGCCGGCCGCCGTGGTGGACCCCGTGACGGCCGACCAGGCGGCGAGAACACCTGCGGCGACGGTACCGCCCTGGATGGCCAGGTCGGTGATGCCGGTGTCGACGAGGGAGAGCCGCAGCTTGGCGACGGTCGCCCGGTGCAGGTCCGCCGAGCGGCGCTCCAGACGTTCCCGGGTGCGGCCCACCGCCCCGGCGGCCCGCAGGGCGGGCATCCCCTGGAGCGCCTCCAGGTAGTCGGCGCCCAGACCTTCGTAGGTGTCCCAGTGGTCCTTCCCCCGCGCCAGGAGGAGCCGGTCCCAGGACCGTGGACCGGCCAGTGCCAGCAGCAGGGCGGGGACCAGGCCGAGGAGTGCCACCGGGGCGACGACGGCCAGGGCGGTCAGGACCAGGGGCGGCACGGTGAGGGTGATCAGGAGCTGGGGCAGGTAGCGCGAGACGTACGTGTCGACGCCCTCCACCCCGTCGACCAGGGTGGTGCGGACGGCGCCGGCGCGGGCCGTCGTCAGGTGTGCGGGTCCCAGCCTGCCGAGGTGGTCGAGCAGTTCGTCGCGCAGAGCGACCCGCACCGCGGATCCGGCGCGGGTGGCGGTGCGCCGCTGTGTGACGGCCAGTGCGGCGCGCACGGCGACGACAGCCGGTACGGCGAC
>NZ_JACADT010001161.1:0-1624 GCF_013421635.1 Streptomyces sp. UH6
GGGGGGGGGGGGGGGGGGGGGGGGCCCCGGGGGGGGGACGGGGGGAAGGGGGGGAAGGGCGGGCCCGGAAGCGGGGGCTTTCCGGTCCCGCCTTCCGTCTGTCCCGCCCTCTGCCGTGTCCCGGGCTCCGGTCGTGTCCGGGGCTCCGTCGCGTCCCGGCCGCCGTGGTGTCCCGCGGCGTCACGCCGTGGTGGCGGGCGTTCCCCCGGTGCGGGAGGCGGCGGCCGTGACGGCCGCGATCCGGGCCTCGGCCTCCGGCCGGTCGCAGGCGTACGCCCCCAGCGACGTCTGCCGCGCCACGATGGTCCGCTCGGAACGCATCAGCCGCCAGCCCCGCCGCAGCAGGAACGGCACCGACTTGCGGCTCTCCCGCAGGTCCCGCAGGAACCGGCGGCGGAACGTGGTCACCGGGCCCCGGGCCAGGCACAGCGCGTCGCCCAGCAGCCCCAGCTCCCGGCAGCGCGAGACGATCTCCGCGGCGAAGATCCCCTCGGCGACGAACACCGGCGCGCCCCCGAGGTCCAGCCCGGTCCGCCCGGTCCGGGCGCTCAGCGAGATGTCGTACACCGGAACCTCCGTGCGGCCCGTCCGGCACAGCGCCTCGATGGCGGCGACCGCCGTGTCGGCGTCCCAGGACAGCGGATGGTCCCAGTCGATGTCCTCGCTGCCCGCCACCAGGGGCAGCGACGGGTCGTCGGCCTCCTTGTAGAAGTCGTCGAGACGCAGCACCGGCAGCCCGGTGCGCGCGGCGAGCAGCGACTTTCCTGACCCGGAGGGGCCGCAGAGGAGAACGACACGGGTCGGCGAGGAGAACTGGGTGGTCACGAGATACCAGTCTGCGGCATCGAACGCCCGTCGAACGAGCGGGTGACCCGACTTGGCGCGGACATCACACCGGGTAGCGGCCGGCGGCGACCGGGAACGGCTGCGGGGCGGACCGGCCGGTCCGCCCCGCAGCCGTGACGCACGGGTGAGGTGTCAGCCGCCGGGCCTGAAACCGCGCAGCCGCAGGCTGTTGCCGACGACGAAGACCGAGGAGAACGCCATGGCGGCACCGGCGATCATCGGGTTGAGCAGCCCGGCCGCCGCGAGGGGCAGGGCGGCGACGTTGTAGGCGAAGGCCCAGAACAGGTTGGACCGGATGGTGCCGAGGGTCCGGCGGGCCAGGCGGATGGCGTCGGCGGCGGACCGCAGGTCACCGCTGACCAGGGTGAGGTCGCCGGCCTCGATGGCGGCGTCCGTGCCGGTGCCCATCGCCAGCCCCAGGTCGGCCTGGGCGAGCGCGGCGGCGTCGTTGACGCCGTCGCCGACCATCGCCACCGAACGGCCCTCGCCCTGCAGGCGCTTGACGACCTCGACCTTGTCCTCGGGCAGGACTTCGGCGATCACCTCGTCGATGCCCACCTCGGCGGCCACCGCCTCGGCGACGGCCCGGTTGTCCCCGGTGAGCAGGATCGGCGTCAGACCCAGGGCGCGCAGGCGGGTGATCGCCTCGGCGCTGGTGTCCTTGACGGCGTCGGCGACCTCGAGGACCGCGCGGGCCTCGCCGTCCCAGGCGACCGCGATCGCGGTGCGGCCCGCCTTCTCGGCGTCGGCCATGGCGCGCGCCAGGCCGGCCGGCAGT
>NZ_JACADT010001162.1:0-1621 GCF_013421635.1 Streptomyces sp. UH6
GGATCTCCACCCGCAGCTCCTCCAGCCCCCGCATGACCAGGTTCGGCCGCCGGACCGGCTCGGCGGCGAGCCGCATCCGCGGAGCGCGCTCCAGCAGCGCGGTCATCGAGGCGGCCAGCTCCATCCGGGCCAGCGGCGCCCCGATGCAGTAGTGGATCCCCGCGCTGAACGAGATGTGCGGGTTCTCCCGCCGGGCCAGGTCCAGCCGGTCCGGCCGTTCGAACACCGCCGGATCGCGGTTGGCCGACCCGAACAGCAGTGCCAGCTCCGCGCCGCGCGGGATCACCGTGCCGTCGATCTCGACGTCCTCCAGCACCCAGCGCTCGAACAGCTGGAGCGGCGTGTCGAAACGCATCAGCTCCTCCACCGCGGACGGCACCAGCGAGTGGTCCGCGCGCAGCGCCGCCAGCTGCTCCGGGTGGGCGAGGAGCGCCGCCCAGGCGTTGCCCGTGCCGTTGACGGTGGCCTCGTGTCCCGCGTTGAGCAGCAGCACGCAGGTGGAGATCATCTCCTGCTCGGTGAGCCGGTCGCCCTCGTCGTGGGCGGCGACGAGCGCGGTGATCAGGTCGTCCCCGCCGGGGCGGCGGCGGCGTTCGGCGATCAGTTCCCGCAGGTAGTCGCTGAACTCTACGGAGGCGCGGACGGCCGCCGCCGCGGTCTCCTCGGACGGGTTCAGCTCGTACATCCCGCAGATCGCCGCCGACCAGGGCCGCAGCGGCGCCCGGTCGGCCTCCGGGACGCCCAGCATCTCGGCGATCACCGCCACCGGCAGCGGTTCGGCCACCTCCGCCAGCAGATCGCCGCCGCCCGCGTCCACCAGCCGCCCGGCCAGTTCCCCGGCGAGTGAGCGCACGTACGGCCGCAGCCGTTCCACGGTGCGCGGGGTGAACGCCTGGGAGACCAGCCGCCGGATCCGGGTGTGGTCCGGCGGCTCCAGGTCGAGCATGCCGTGGTCGTTGAGGGTGTGGAACGGCTCGTGCTCCGGCGGGGGAGGCGTGCGGCCGAACTCCTCGTCGGTGAAGCGGTGCCGGTAGGTCCGTCCGAGCCGCCGGTCGCGCAGCAGCGCGGAGACGTCGGCGTGGTGCGGCACCAGCCACTGGCCGGTCTCCTCGCACCACAGCACCCGGCCGCGCGCCCGCAGCGCGTCGTAGGCCGGGTACGGGTCGGCGACGAGGTCCGGATCGGAGGGGGAGAAGATCTGGGCAACCGGGGGATTCACCCGTTCACCATGTCACCCGGACGCCCCGGCGCACCACGCGGGCCGGGCGGTTTTCCCGTTCACCGGGCCGGCCGGGCGGTCTCCCCCGCTCACCAGGCGAGCTGGGCGATCTCCTCGGCCACCACGGCGCAGGCGTCGGCGGCCGGGTCGATCAGCGGGAAGTGGCCGACGCCCTCCAGCAGCGTCACGCCCACCACCTCGCCCGCGAGCGCCGCCGCCCGCGCGTACGACTCGGCGACCGGCGGCGGGACGTCGACGTCCTCGCGGCCCTGCACGACGGTGGTGGCGATGCCGCTGGGCACCAGCAGCACCGGGTCGGCGTACGGGCGGCGCTCCTCGAAGTGGTCCGGGCCGCCCAGGAACTGCAACGAGGCGTGACCGCAGACCTCCAGCTTCTCGGCG
>NZ_JACADT010001163.1:0-1619 GCF_013421635.1 Streptomyces sp. UH6
CCGCGGGTGCCCCGCTCCGACCACGACCGCCGCTGCTGGAGGAACCTCCCGCGATGAATGACCTGTCGTTCACCGTCCCGCCGTGGGCCTGGGCCGCCGTCACCGCCGGCATCTGCGTGATGCTCGCCGTCGACCTGATCGCCCACCGCGACAACCACGTCATCGGCTTCCGCGAGGCCGCTCTCTGGAGCGGCCTGTGGATCGCCGTCGGGCTCGGCTTCGGCCTCGTCCTCTGGGCCTGGCAGGGCGGGGAGGTGTCGTCCACCTACTTCGCCGGCTACCTCATCGAGAAGGCCCTGTCGATCGACAACGTCTTCGTCTTCGCGCTGGTCTTCTCGTTCTTCGCGGTCCCCGACGCCTACCACCACAAGGTCCTCTTCTGGGGCGTCCTCGGCGCGCTGGCGGCCCGGCTGGTGTTCATCTTCGTCGGCGCCGAACTGCTGCGGGTGTTCTTCTGGACCGCCTACGTGTTCGGCGCCTTCCTGATCTGGACCGGCTGGAAGATGGCCGTCTCCAAGAACGAGGAGGTCCACCCGGACCGCAACCCCGTGGTCCGCCTGTTCAGGAAACTCATCCCCACCGATCCCACGTTCCACGGCGACAGGTTCCTCGTCCGGGTGGACGGCAGGCGGGTGGCGACGCTGCTGCTGGTGGTCCTGGTCGCGGTCGAGGCGACCGACCTGATCTTCGCCATCGACTCCGTCGCCGCCGTCCTGGCCATCACCACCAACACCTTCCTGGTGTGGACCGCCAACGCCTTCGCCGTGCTGGGTCTGCGCAGCCTGTACTTCTGCCTCGCCGGACTCCTGCGCCGCTTCGCCTACCTCCACTACGGCCTCGCGGTCCTCCTGGCCTTCGCGGGAGTCAAACTCATCCTGTCCGAGACCCCCGTCGGCAAGCTCCCCATCCCGCTCACCCTCGGCGTCATCGCGGTGACCATCACCGTGTCCATCGCCTGGTCGCTCATCGCCACCCGCGGCCGGCCGGCCTCCGGAGGGACCGGCTAGAGCGCACCGTCGCCGCCCGGGGAGACCTGCCCGGAAACGGAGCGGGGGGCGGAGGACCGGGTCCTCCGCCCCCCGGGGGCGTGCGTCAGGCGGTGCGGACGGTCAGAGCAGGCCGTCCCAGAACTGCTCCAGCAGGACCGACCACCAGCTCTCCGGCGAGGCCAGCGCCGCCGGGTCGAGCGCGGCGAGCTGGGCCTGGAAGTCCACCGTCCAGCGCGCCGCCTGCTCCTGGTTGAGCCCGAACCGCAGCGGCCACATCCGGCCCAGCAGCGCCAGGCAGCGCGCGAACTCGGGCAGCCCGGTGTTCACGAACTGCGGCGGCACCGGGGCCCCGCCCGGCCCGGCCTCCACCGGCACCGCGACGATGTGCGCGGTGCCGTACTGCACGCAGACCGCCTTGCCGAAGTCGCTGCCCATCACCAGGTACGACCCGGCGTCGGAGGCCGGCTGCACGCCGCGCTCCTGCGCCAGCTCGGCCAGCGTCGGCACCGGCCGTCCCGGCTGGGCCTGCGCCCAGAAGAACGGGCCCAGGTCGAACGGCAGCCCGGCCACCACCAGGGTGTGGGCGACCACCGGCGGCACGCCCTGCCGGGACACCGCCGCCTGGTCGAA
>NZ_JACADT010001164.1:0-1618 GCF_013421635.1 Streptomyces sp. UH6
GTCGCGACCGGCGGACTCGGCGACTTCACCTGGCTCCTCCAGCCGGTCGGCGTTCCGGACCCGCTGGCGGCCTGAGGGCCGGCCCACGCCCGGCCGCCCGGGGCGCTGCCGCCTACTTGTCGATGTCCCCGACGACGAAGAAGAGCGAGCCGAGGATGGCGACCATGTCGGCGACCAGCGTGCCGGGCAGCAGTTCGGTGAGCGCCTGGATGTTGTTGAAGGACGCCGACCGCAGCTTCAGCCGGTACGGGGTCTTCTCACCGCGCGACACCAGGTAGTAGCCGTTGATGCCGAGCGGGTTCTCGGTCCAGGTGTAGGTGTGCCCCTCCGGCGCCTTCAGCACCTTGGGCAGCCGCTGGTTGACCGGCCCCGGCGGCAGCTCGGCCAGCCTGTCCAGGCACGCGTCCGCCAGGTCGAGCGCGTTGTGGGTCTGCCCCAGCAGGCACTCGAACCGGGCCAGGCAGTCGCCCTCCTGGCGGGTGATCACCTGGAGGACGTCGCCGAGCTCGCCGTACGCCAGGTAGGGCTCGTCCCGCCGCAGGTCGAAGTCGACACCGGAGGCACGGGCGATCGGCCCGCTCACCCCGTAGGCGTGCACCGCCTCCGCGCTCAGCACGCCGACGCCGCGGGTCCGGCCACGGAAGATCTCGTTGCCGAGCACCAGGTCGTCGAAGACGTCCATCCGGGAGCGCACGGCGGCCACCACGGCGCGGACCCGGTCCGTCCAGCCCAGCGGCAGGTCCTCCTTGAGACCGCCGACCCGGTTGAACATGTAGTGGATGCGCCCGCCGGAGACCTCCTCCATGACGTGCTGGAGGTCCTCGCGCTCGCGGAAGGCGTAGAACATCGGCGTGATGCCGCCCAGCTCCAGCGGGTAGGAGCCGAGGAACATCAGGTGGTTGAGCACCCGGTTGAGTTCGGCGAGCAGGGTGCGGATCCACACCGCCCGCTCCGGGACCTCCATGCCGAGCATCCGCTCGACCGCGATCACCACGCCCAGCTCGTTGGAGAACGCCGAGAGCCAGTCGTGACGATTGGCCAGCATGATGATCTGCCGGTAGTCACGGGCCTCGAAGAGCTTCTCCGCGCCGCGATGCATGTAGCCGATCACCGGCTCGGCGCTGGTGATGCGTTCGCCGTCCAGCACCAGGCGCAGGCGCAGCACGCCGTGCGTGGAGGGGTGCTGGGGGCCGATGTTGAGCACCATGTCGGTGGTCTCGGCGGCGGCGCCGATGCCGACCGTGGTCTGCGTCGTGGACGTCATGGCTTCAGTCTGGCCTACTGCGGACGCGGGGCGTGGGGGCAGGGCGGGCGGGACCCACGGGGACCCGCCCGGCACCGTGCGGGGCTCGGTGCGTGTTCCGGCGGGTCAGGACGCCGCGTGCAGGTCGTCGTCCTGCGCGTCGACGTCGATCACCCGGCCGACGTCGGTCCGCGGCGACGTCCTGATCAGCGGCTGCGCCGGAACGGACGCGGTCCGCCCCTCGCTCCAGGGCTGCGGAGCGGCAGGTTGCCACGGCGTCTGCCGAGCCGCCTGCTGCGGGTCCTCCTGCTCCTGGACGGCCGGCTCCTCGGCCGCGTACTGCCCGGCCGCCTGCTCCTCGGCCGCCTGCGCCTC
>NZ_JACADT010001165.1:0-1612 GCF_013421635.1 Streptomyces sp. UH6
GCGCTGGCCGCGCGGCGGCTGACCGAGGCCGGGATGACGGTGCTGGACCGCAACTGGCGGGGTGGCCGCACGGGTGAGATCGACATCGTCGCGCGGGACGGCGACGCGGTGGTGGTCTGCGAGGTGAAGACCCGCCGTGCACCGGTGGCCGGAGAGGCCGTCTTCGAGCATCCGATGGCGGCCGTGACGCCCGCCAAGGTTGCCCGGCTGCGTGGTCTGGCCGAACGGTGGGTCCAGGAGCACGGCGGAGCGCCACCGGGCGGGGTGCGCGTCGACCTGGTCGGCGTGCTGCTGCCGCGCCGTGGCGCGCCCCTGGTCGAGCACGTGCGGGGGGTGGCCTGAGATGGGCTTCGCGCGCACCTGCTCCGTGGCGCTGGTCGGCGCCGAGGGCGTGGTGGTCGAGGTGCAGGCCGACCTGGAACCGGGCGTCGCCGCGTTCACGCTGGTGGGCCTGCCCGACAAGAGCCTCAGCGAGAGCCGTGACCGGGTACGGGCCGCGGTGGTCAACTCGGGGGCGGCCTGGCCGCAGAAGAAGCTCACCGTGGGCCTCAGTCCGGCCTCGGTGCCCAAGGGCGGCAGCGGGTTCGACCTGGCCGTCGCCTGTGCCGTGCTCGGCGCCGCGGAACTCATCGACCCCGGTGTGCTGGCCGAGCTGGTGATGATCGGCGAGCTGGGCCTGGACGGGCGGGTCCGGCCGGTGCGAGGGGTCCTGCCGGTGGTGCTGGCCGCCGCCGAGGCCGGATACCAGCAGGTGGTGGTGCCCGAGTGCGCTGCGGCGGAGGCGAGCCTCGTGCCCGGCGTCTCGGTGCTGGGCGTCCGCAGCCTGCGCCAGCTGATCGCCGTGCTGACGGACGCGCCGGTGCCGGAGGAGGATCCGCCGGCGGAGGGCCGCCCGGACCCGATGCTGGCCGGACTGCGGCTGCCCGGCGCCGCGGCGGCCGTGGGGGTGTCCGGCGGAGCCTCGTGCGAACAGGAGTACGACCTGGCCGATGTCGCGGGAGGGCTGCGGGCGAGGGCCGCGCTGGAGGTGGCCGCCGCCGGAGGACACCATCTGTTCCTCTCCGGGCCGCCGGGGACCGGCAAGACGATGCTGGCCGAAAGGCTGCCGACGCTGCTGCCACCGCTGGAGCGCCAGGAGTCCCTGGAGGTCACGGCCGTCCACTCGGTGGCCGGACTGCTGCCGCCGGGCCGGCCGCTGATCGACCGGCCGCCCTACTGCGCCCCGCACCACTCGGCCACCATGCAGGCCCTGGTGGGCGGCGGCAAGGGAACCGCGCGGCCCGGCGCCGTGTCGCTGGCCCATCGCGGTGTGCTCTTCCTCGACGAGGCGCCGGAGTTCAGCAGGACGGCGCTGGACGCGCTGCGGCAGCCCCTGGAGTCCGGGCACGTGGTGATCGCGCGGAGCGAGGGCGTGGTGCGGTTTCCGGCCAAATGCCTGATGGTGCTGGCCGCGAACCCCTGCCCCTGCGGGCGGTTCTCCCGCCACGACGAGGCCTGTGAGTGCTCGCCCCACTCGGTGCGGCGCTACCAGGCGCGGATCTCCGGGCCCCTGCTGGACCGGGTCGACCTCCGGGTGGAGGTCGGGCCGGTCACCCGCTCGGAGCTGGCCGCG
>NZ_JACADT010001166.1:0-1612 GCF_013421635.1 Streptomyces sp. UH6
CGCGGCCGGAAGGGTGCTCTGGCGGCGGCGCGGAGGCGTTCCTAGGGTGACGCGACGTCCCACTCCCCGACCGCCTCCGGAGGCCAGCCATGTCGGTCGACGACGCCGCACCGCTGAGTTACCCGTTCGCCTGGCAGTCCGCGCTGGAGCCGCCGGCCGAGTTCGCGGAATTGCGGGAGAAGTGCCCGCACGCGCGGATCGCGGTGGGCGGCGGCGAGATGACGCTGCTGACCCGCTACGCGGACGTCCGGGCGGTCACGGGTGATCCGCGCTTCTCCCGGGACCTGTCGGCCGAGGGGGCGGTGAGCCTCAGCGCGGACGGCACCGACCTGTACAGCCAGAGCGACGCCAAGAGCATGGCGGCGGCCGGTGAGGCACACGAGCAGTGGCGGCGCATGGTGAGCCGCTGGTTCACGGCCAAGCGGATGACGGCGCTGCGGCCCGTGATCGAGCGGATGGCCGAGGAACTCATCGACGCGATGGTCGAGCACGGGCCGCCGGCCGACCTCGGCGCCCAGCTGGCGTTCCCGCTGCCGGTGCGGGTGATCTGCTCGATGCTGGGCGTCCCGGACCAGGACCGGGAGAGGTTCGCCCACTGGTCCCACGTGATGATGAACTACAGCCGGTTCTCCAGGGAGGAGACCGCCGTCTCGACCGGGGAGTTCGACGCCTACATGCTCGGCCACATCGAGGCCAAGCGGCGCGATCCCCAGGACGACATCATCAGCAACCTGATCGTGCAGACCAACGGCGCCGGTTACCGCATGGGGGGCGCCGAACTGCTGGAGACCGCCAAGGCGCTGCTCGCCGCCGGGCACGAGACCACCGCGAACAGCATCGGCAAGATGACGGCGTCCCTGCTCGCCGACCGCTCCCGCTGGGAGGCCCTGCTCGCCGATCTCTCGCTGGTCCGCACCACGGTCGAGGAGGCGCTGCGGTTCGACGCCCAGCTGGGCCTCGGACTGCCGCGGTTCATCAGCGAGGACGTGACGGTCGGCGACGGCGTGCTGCCCGCCGGGACCACGGTGATGCTGAGCATGGCGGCCGCCAACCGGGACACCACGGTCTTCGAACGGGCCGACGAGATGGTGCTGGACCGCAGCCCGAACCCGCACATCGCCTTCGGGGTCGGGCCGCACTCCTGCGTCGGCCAGGCGCTCGCCCGCACCGAGATGCAGGTGGTGCTCGAGGTGATGCTGCGCCGCCTTCCCGGGCTCGAACTGGCCGTGCCGGTGAGCGACCTGAAGCTCGACGACGGCCTGATCGTCACCGCCCTGACCGAACTCCCGGTGCGCTGGTGACGGCGGGCGAGGACGCTCCGGGCGTGAAGGTGACGGTGGACCAGGGCCTGTGCTGCGGCGCCGGTCAGTGCGTGCTGCTGGCGCCGGAGGTGTTCGACCAGCAGGAGGAGGACGGGCTGGTCGTCCTCCTGGACCCGGAGCCCGGCGCACGGCACGCCGCCGCGGTCCGGGAGGCGGCGGCGACCTGTCCCACGGGGGCCGTACAGCTGGTCGGGGAGGGCTGATCCCGCCGCGGTCGGGGCGGACCTCTCCGACCGGGCGGACCGCACCGGCGGCTCCCCGGGCGGCTTCTCCACGCGGCTTCTCCACGC
>NZ_JACADT010001167.1:0-1611 GCF_013421635.1 Streptomyces sp. UH6
GGCGTACTTCGAGGACGCCGCCGAGGACCCGGCCGAGGACGCCACCGGGGACGCCACGGGCAGCCCGGCCGAGGACGCCGTCGACGGCGCTGCCGAGGACGGCGCCGAGGGCGCGGACGGCGAGAAGGCGGAGGGCGCGGCCGGGAGCGCGGCGGGGGAGCGCGACAAGTAGCCCGGCCGGCCGGGGCGTCGCGTCCGCGGCCAGGGGTTCCGGAGGCCATCGTGCCGGACCCCTTGCCGGGGGCCGCGGTGTCCGCTAGGTGAGATCACCATGGCTGACACCGCGAACAACACAGCGCCCCGTAAGTCGAGTTGGAAACACATCGGCCCCGGCATCGTCGTCGCGGCGACAGGCGTCGGGGCCGGCGACCTGGTGGCCACGCTGGTCGCCGGCGCCAATTTCGGCTACACCCTGCTCTGGGCCGCCGTCATCGGGTGCGTCGTCAAGATCGCCCTCGCCGAGGCGGCGGGCCGCTGGCACCTGGCGACCGGCCGCACCCTCTTCGACGGCTGGGCCTCCATCGGCGGCTGGACCACCGTCTTCTTCGTCGTCTACGCCGTCGTCTGGGGCTTCGTTTACGGAGCCGCCGCGATGTCGTCCAGCGGTCTGCCGCTCCAGGCGCTGTTCCCCGGCGTGATGGACCTGGAGTGGTGGGCGGTCGCCACCGGCCTGGTCGGGCTGGTCTTCGTCTGGTTCAACCGGTACGCGGTGTTCGAGAAGGTCATGACCGTCCTGGTGGGCGTCATGTTCCTGGTCACCGTCTACCTGGCGATCCGCGTCGTCCCCCATCTGGGTGGTCTTCTCGCCGGGCTGCTGCCCGTCCTGCCGGACGGCCAGGACTCCGTCCTCAACACCCTGGGCCTGATCGGCGGCGTCGGCGGCACCATCACGCTCGCCGCCTACGGCTACTGGGTCAACGCCAAGGGCTGGACGGGCCCCGGCTGGATGAAGATCATGCGGCTCGACAACCGGGTCGCCTACGTGACGACGGGCGTGTTCGTCGTCGCCATGCTCATCGTCGGCGCCGAGCTGCTGCACTCCTCGGGCATCGCGATCGCCTCCGGCGACAAGGGCCTCGTCCAGCTCGGCGACATCCTGGAGGAGGAGTACGGCGCGGCCACCGCCAAGTTCTTCCTGATCGGGTTCTTCGCCACGTCCTTCACCTCCCTGATCGGCGTCTGGCACGGCGTGAGCCTGATGTTCGCCGACTTCGTCGCCCGCTACCGCACCAAGCGGGCCGCCACCGGTGAGGAGGTCGCCGAGGGCCGCCGCGAGAAGTCGTGGGCGTTCCGCGGCTACCTGCTGTGGCTGACCTTTCCGCCGATCGTGCTGCTCTTCCAGGGGCAGCCGTTCCGCCTGGTCATCATCTACGGCGTCCTCGGCGCGGCCTTCATGCCGTTCCTCGCGCTGACCCTGATCTGGCTGCTCAACTCCTCCCGCACGCCCGCAGAATGGCGCAACGGCCTCTGGAGCAACGCCCTGCTCGCCGTGGCCGGCCTGCTCTTCCTGGTGCTGTGCGTCAAGCAGGTCTGGGACCAGCCCTGGGCCGACTTCTTCTGACCGGTGCGGCCCTCCGACCGGCCCTCCGACCGGTCCGGCGCTCGGAGCGG